>NZ_CP132977.1 GCF_030864005.1 Achromobacter seleniivolatilans | reverse complement strand
TCTGCAATCGTTGCTGCAGCAACAAGGGCTCGAATTCGAGCTTCACTAGCCGCGCACGAATGCGTCTGGAGTAGGCGCGGCGAAAGGTGAGGTCGACGAGAGTATGTCCGCCAAGCCAATTGCGCGGTTCATTCCTCCGCGAGGGGCGCGCGGCTCTGGGCCAGCCATCGCGATTCAATTAATGCGGGTACGGTAAATCCCCATTCTGAGGTATGTACGCTCAGATCGCTCTGCCGATAATTGTCTCGATCAAAGCACGTGATGGAGACTTTTATGAAAGCGCGGATGATTGCATGCGTTACAAGTGTCTGCCTCGCGGGCTGTAACACGATATCAAGCCTACCGCCGCCAGAGCCGCGAAGTGGTTTGGAGCTGAACGGAGCGCGGATGACTGTCACCGGGAATGTAAGTTCGCCGTCGTTTGATGCGCAGCGCGACCTAGTCGTAAATCCGTCGGACAGTGAATTTCGTAACCTGTTCGCATCGACCGGCCCATGTGGTAGACCGATCAAGGGGCCGGACATAACGCTCGGAGGGCCAGTGGCTGTGGCAATCCTGATAGCGCTATCCTCTGCCGCGATTGAATTATGGCAAGCAAAGTGGAAAGAAGAGTTTGATAGGCGGCAGAAGATGGCGGGACGGGATAGCGGCGCAAAGGTAGTAATGACCGCGGAACAGGCCAGAAGCGCCGACTGTATTGTGTTCGCACGATGGGCCGCCGGCGATTCGGAAGCAGACCCCGGCCTGATTGTCGTCTTAAAAGTTGAACGGCCGGCAGTGAAAAGAAGTGTTAAGGATGCACTCAACAATGTCGAAGCCAAAGCACCGGACCACTTCACGGCCCGACCTGTCTTCGTCAGGGCACGCAATAGCATTTCCGAAACTAAAAAGGGAGAACCGATTACTCTAGTTGTTGCTGTTGCATTGCAGCAGATCGTCAACGTACAAGGCGTTCCTGCCTTGGTGGACATAGGGGCGTCGACCACCAGGGTACGCAACGTCAAACTATCAGACGAAGTTCTCTGCGTACCGAAGGAGGGCAAGCCGCCTTGCGCGAAGTCCACAATTCACCCGCTGCCAAATGACGACGGAACGGTCGTAGTGGGAATAGGAATTCAGGAAGTTGGAGACCTGGGCTTCGAGGTAGATATGGCAAAGGCCGAAATTGACGCGATCGCTGCAGCCTTGGGCCCACTTTCCGGCCAGCTTATCAAGGGGCACTACGACAGGGAAAAGGTGAGAGAGTCACGGTGAGGTAGTCACCGCGCCACAGGGAGACCTTTTTCATTCGTCACTGTTCTTCTAGCCCTTAGGCGCGCAGGCCAGCCTGCGCCGATCATATGCGGCTGCGGCTACCCCCTGCGAAGCTGCGATAGGGCAGCGGCAGCTGGATGCCGCTGCGCCGCCAGGGGCGCGCCCGGTCGCCATACGACTTCGGCCGGACGCCCGCCTTACTTAGACATCGCGTCGACGTCAGCTTTCGCGCTCTTCCTCGTAGGCGTCTTGAAAGCGCTGAGTCTGCTCGCGATCAAAGCCCATGTGCGTCAGAAGATCTCTGACCGAAGCGTTGTAGCGGTAGGCCAGCTCAGCGGCGGTCCATACTGCCACGTCAGGGTTCGCCATCTGAATGGACTGCGATTCGCTGAAGCCCGTGATGAAGCCGAGCGTGTATTCCGCTGCAAAGGACGACATTTCGAACGCGTCTGGTGCGAAATCCGCGGCCATGCCTGCCCGGTAACCCGATTCGAGTGCTGAACGGCTGGCCATCACTTCGCCCCTTGCGAGTTGAACTGTTGAGTAGCGGAGTTGTAGCCCGCGCGCTCAGCCTGGAGATAGTAGGCTTCAGCCAATTTCAAGTTGGGTTCGACTACGCCAGAGAATTCATCCGGTGCATGCCCGGCAGGCGGCGGCATTAAAAATGAAACCAAGATGAGAGCAGACGGACCGTGACCCGCATCGGCTGCGCTGCGGTACAGATCGAACGCTTGCTTTCGGTCGCCTGCGCGCATTGCGAGTTTGGCGCCCAGCGAATAAAGCTCGGCGTACGACACCGGTTCGAGAAGATCAAGTTGTCCACTGCGCACCATTGCGAGGAGTTCGGTCACGAGCGAACGCGCGCGGACGCTGTCCTCGGCCCCCCCCCAGCCGTTAAACAACGCGTGAGCCAGTGACAACTTGGAAATCTGGCAACCGTTGGCCACGAGGCCCTCAAGGATTCGTACACCTTGTTGAGGGGACAGGCCTTCCTTCATGTTGACCAGGCGGACTGCGAGTGCTCCAGCGTAGGTTTCGATCAGCTCCAGCTGCTCAGGCGGATAGCTGCTGAGCGAATAGACAATAGTGTCGGTTTCACCCAGAGTCGGCACGCGGCCCGACCGCTCCAGATGTTTGAGCAACTTGAACGCTCTGACCTGGTCAGCCTGACTGGAGTCGCCGGCAGCGATCAAGTCGGCGAAATCATCCGGGTCGGAACCGAGGTCCGGCTTGGTTCCATCGGCGACGAGGCCGTCCACGGCGAGGATCTCGGCCTGGCAACCGGTATATAGCTGCTTGCCGAATCGACGCAGGCGAAGACGCGCGACAAAGCTCTGTACATCTTCGTCTTTGGGCCCAGCAAAGCCGCCGCCGGCGTCGTCGAATTTTGCATGTCCGTAGAAGGACGCGCGCAGCCAGCCTCCAATTTTCTGCGGCAGGGGGCCAATCTTGGCCGCCGAAAGCGTCTTAGGCGCGACCTTCAGCTCGAGATCCTTGTCGTCAAGGAACTCACCCGCCGTCGGCCGGGGGTTAAGCGCCTTGTTGATGGCGTCGCTGAGGATCGTCTCCTGGACGTCTGCGAAAAATCCCTTCAGCGAAATCTCCGCGAGCAGTTCGCGGTCCGGAAACCGCTTCAACAAGTCATCAAGCACGTACTGCAGGCGGAAAGCCAATCCCATCGTATCAATTCGTTCGGCCAGGCCCAGCTTTTCGATGCGGGGCCCCACGATCTGGGAATCGAACAGCCAGAGTTGTGCCGTCTTGAAATCGGCGGGCTCGATCTTGTCATTGACGGCCTTGGTGTAGGCCGCATAGCTGGCGTAGCCACGGGCAGCGGCAACGAGCTCGAGGGCCGTGGGCACCGAAATGGAACCGCCGACCTGGGCAGACAATTTGTCTGCGATGTCGCGGGCAAGAATGGTATTGCGTGCCTGAATAGGCAAGTGATTGCTTTGCATGACGTCAACTTCCGTATGTGTGCTGGAGAAATCGGTCGTTTAATTCGCCAGCCGCGGGGAAGGGAACTCATGGGCAAGCTAAGGCAAAGCGGAAGCAGCGTTCGCACCGACGAGACGGCACTGAGAGGACTCTGAAAGTCGACCACAACTTGAGAGACCAGCGTGTCCGACGCGCCCTCTGGCGGCGGCGGACTGGGAGGTCAAAAGATTCGCGGTTGCGATCTCAGACCTGTGCTGCGGATCGAAACTCTACAGGCCTTGCCATGGCAAGGCAAGCTCATGCGTGGCGTGCCCGAGGTTCGGCTCCAGCCGAAGTGCCGCGAAATGGCGCTAAGGCGTCGATGGGGCGCGCCAAGTCAAATCGCTATCTTTCGTTAACAGCCTTTTAGAGGAATGACTGCTCAGGCCTTGTAGGGAAGGACGTCGGCGTCTAAAATGTTTTAAGGTTCGTTAACAGCCATGGAGCTTGGCCCCAATGACCCACCCCGAAAGATCGAGACCCTCCCTGCCGAGCGTGACCGAAGACCTCATCCACGGTTCGCTGGCGGCCTGGTCCGATTCGCCCATGGAAGCATTCGAAGTCTGGATGGATTCGCGCAAATTGGCGGATTCGTCCCGTGTGGTGTATCGATCCCAATGGGCCGGATTCGTCCAATACCTGGATTCGCATGGGGTCGGATTCGACCGGGTGGATTCGTCCTTAATCCGGACCTATCTGGAAGGGACCGAGATCAAGTTGGAACAACGTGAGCGGATACACCGCTTGATCGAACGAGCCTTCAACGCAATCGCCAATAACCGCCTGGCCGCCACCAACCCCGCGGCGTCTGCTGCGGTGGCCAGGCGCCAAAGCTGGCGCTTGGCAGAGCGTAACGATGACACGGACTTTTTGGACGAGTCCGACCACAAGAGCGCGATCACCTGGATCGAGTCCGTTCAGGCTCCACAGGTGCGCAGGCCCAAAGCCACTACCGAGGTGTCCAGTGGGCGCGCTCCGCGCGCCTGGGTTTTCAGCCGAAACAGAGCGGCATGCGCAGTTCTTCTCGCAGGAGGGCTAAAGCCGTCTGAACTTCGCGAACTGGCCGTTAACGAAGTTTATTGCGAGTCGACCCGTGACGATCCCAATCGAGCTGCATCGAATGACATCCAGGGGCGGTTGCTGGAAGTGGAATTCAATGAGGGGGCGGACCTTTTAGAGGCAACGGCAACTGAACACGCTCAGGCTGTTAACGAAGAATATGACCGGGCGAGCAGTGTGCGGCAGCTCGGACTGCTGGTGCGCGGCACATCGACCACCCGCGAGCGTCGCCTGCGGCTTCCGGCCTATGCCTCTGCAGCACTAGCCAGCTGGATTTCCGCTCTACGTGCTACGGCGCCAGGCGCGGCAGCGGAAGGGTTCCCCCTCTTTCCCCGTGGCTCCGCCGGCGGACGTCTGTCCGTGCGCTCGATCGAGTACCTGGTTGAAGGGTTCTTCGAAGGTTTCGCGCGCCAGGAGGGCGCCGGCGAAAGTCGAATTACGCCCCAACTGCTGCGAAATAGCTTTGCGGCCGGCCTCTTCGCGCGCGGCGTGCAGCTCGACGACGTTCAAGAACGCATGGGCTATTTGATTGACGACTCGGCTCGACGCCTCCAGGCGGCATGGCGCCTGGCAACCGCCCAACCCGACTGAACCACATATGGTCCACCGGTATTAAAGGCAAATGGGCACCCTTACAACTCGCGAACCGCATGCAATCCTGCGCGAAAAGCTTGGGGAGTTCATTGTGATGAATGATAATATCTATTCATCCTAAGAATTCCCCGAGTTTAATCACAGGAAACCTTCGATCAAACTCGGCCCTGAACAGAACTTCGTAAAGGCCAGGACATATGTGGCGTCTCCCCCTCTTGATTACCGTCGGCAGCTTGATCCTTCTTGGAGTCCTGCTTGGTTTGTTCTACAGCGGCCCGATTGAGGTCCGCGCTCGCGCATGGGTAACCGATGTGCCGATGATCTTCCTGTGGCTGGCCTGGTGCGCAACGCTGGGCCGAGCAGCTGTATTTTTTCGTGATGTGGCGCGCTGGTCGGCTGCGGACGGCATGGAAGATGGAAAGGAAGTTGCTCCGCCGCCCCTGCGCACGATGATTATTACGCTGTGGCTTGCCGGCGCGTGGACGATCGCCGTCGTCTATGCGATTCCAGCCATCCGTGCGAATTTCTAGGTTAGGGGAAGCGCGCGCGGGAGGTCTTGCATCCGGACTGCCCGTTTGGGAGTGCCGTGCATCCCTCCCGCCGACGGCACGGGGCCGCCGTCAGGCATAGCCAACGCAAGCTTGGGCCTTAGAATGCATAGAACGTACAGTTCATATTTATAATAAATCGTACGACTAAGCAGCCGCCCGATCTTAAGCCATCTCCTGGAGACACTTTATGCGAGAAAATACCCGCCCGCCCTGGGCCGTGCCCGACAACTACGTCAGCGAAGCTCGCCCTCAGCAAGCATTTCGAGAACTGGTAGTAAACGGTTCCGTGACCGTGCAATTTCAGCGCGGCCCGCACCCGGCATTTTTCGTTGCAGGGGAAACTCCTGAGGCGGTAGCGTCCGTGAGGACCTATTTCAACGGCGATAAGCTCCTCATCGAGCGCGAGGGCATTACGGCCGTGCGCAGGGGCGCAAGTATCTCGATCAGCGGTTCCGTAAGTGGCCAAGTTTCGGCCAACGATATCCTAAACTTCAATAAAGCCGCCGACTTCCCAACTAGCGCGAAAGTGATGGTGGGGATCTCCTTGCTGGAGGCTCCTGCCGTCACCATCAAGGGCAGTGGCGACGCTGTTCTTGCGGATCTGGACCAGCCGAACTTGGATCTTTCGATCTCAGGTTCTGGCGATATCCGAGTGAACGGGAAGGTGGCGACCCTAGGTGCACGCGTCACGGGTTCCGGGGACATCGACGCGCACGAACTCTTGGCTGAGTCGGCAACAGTATCCGTGACTGGATCGGGAGACATCGAGTGTTTCGTTCGCTCTTCGGTCCGCGCTCGGGTGACCGGATCTGGCGATATCACGGTCCTCGGAAATCCCCAACATCGAGACCACAGCGTCTCTGGATCGGGAAAAATAAAGTTCCGATGAAGGGCAGGCGGTGCATGCACCAAGCCTTCTTGATGGAAGGTCGACCAGGTCCTCAAGTGCCTGGTCGAGCGGCCCAGTCCGCCGGCCGCGACCGTGTTTGTAGCCGCCCCCTTCCTGCAGACCCGCTAAAGGGTTACCCCTGCGCAGTTGCCTCCAAATCGTCGGCCGATTGCTCTACATGCACGATGGTGACATTCACCGAGCGCGATCGGCGGAAGATCTCCTTGAGCGTCACCACTTCAGCCCCGTAGAGCGCGGTAGCCCTGAGATACGGAGCGCGATTGGGCCGCCCACGCACGAATTGCACTGCGTCCTCCCAGGAAGCGACAGCAGCGGCGTCTTCGGCCGCGTCGCGAACAAACGCCATTGCCGCGTCTACTCGGCAGACCATTGAGGACAACGCCTTCCCGTACCGGACGGCTTCTGCGCAGAGCGTAGGGATATCCGATGTCGCAGCTCCTACGGTTCGCGCATAGACCGCCCACTTTCCGAGGTCGATGTCGTCTTCCGATTGATCCCGCGCCAAGGCACAACCATGCGCTTTGGCGAGCATGAACCACATGAACGCCGGGTCCTGGTCCGGTTCCCAGCCACGCGACGTGTAAACGGCTTCGCGAAAGGCATCGAATGCGTAGTAGAGTTCCACGTCGCTCATGGCAGTCAACTCAGGGAAGAACCCACGCAGCGCTGCAGCGGCATTCGGGTCATGCCAGTCCTGAGCATCAAATCCCTTCGCGTCCCACCGCATCTGCGGAGCTTCGCTGGCCCACAATGAGCCTACGTTGTCTTGCGCGACGCGAAAGGCGATTTGACGGGCGCTCGTCCAGCGCGCGGATTCCCGCTGCAGCTCCGCATAGGATTGCGCCGTGACTGGCGAGAAGCCCGCGACGAACGCTGTAGTCGTCTGGGCCCTGGTGTCGTTCGAATCTTGGGCCCCAGCGTGATCGTGCCGCAGCACCGCAGGGAAAGGCGGGAGATCGGTCGCGCGTACCGGGTCGACCAGGTTCAAGGTCTGGCCGCGAAACATAAACTCGCCAGTACCTGGCGCTACATCCCCGGAGAGCAGCGTGGCCAAGGCAGTATTCATCGCATCCTGATCGACAAAAGAACCCGGCACGGACGCGTTCAGCTCCCTGTGAACGATCTCCCGATTTCGCGACACGAAAAAGGGCTCCGGGACGACACCCCAGTCCCGCACTGCTTCCAGTGGTGACAGCATGCACTCGTGCACCCATTCTGCGACCTTATCCGCCGGCGGAAGCGAATCCGTCAGCCCGCGGAAATCTGCGGCTAATCCAAGTAGTTTCTTGAAGACGAAAACGCGACCGCTGTGAACGAAGTAGCGCACGCTGGGTACCATCTTCAAGCCGCAAAGCCACTCTGTAAGAGCAGACTCTCTCGCTTCTTCATCCCAGAACTCGTCACGAAAGATTGGGAATGGCGGGGTGACGGGGCTGCGGGCACCCAACGATCCGAACTGCCCTAAGGGAAGCGCCTCCGCAAGCGCACGGGCGTCCGCGTCACGGAGCTTGCCGGAGGCAGTCAAGTTGGCAATGAATGCTCGCTGCAGATCGCGAAGATCAAATTCGACCCGGGGCGGCGCGCCGGCGCGGGCGTACTGCTGCAGGTCGTGGAAATCACGGTACCCCATCGCGGCCGCCAGCACATTTTGCGACTGCGCCAGACCGCGAAGCTTGAACGGCCAGCGCTTGCTCAACAAGCGTGCCGACCTCGTGAAAAGCCCAGAGGAAAGATCGAATTTGGTGACGGGCATACGCATTCCAATTGCTCCTGTTGCGCACAGAGTCACGGGAGTTGGCTTGCCGCAGCTGGCGCGCTAAGAGTGTAGAAATGCGACCGAGGCACGAGCGATGTACGGATCTGACGGCACAGCCTTTGCCAGTTGCCAACGGCGGGATGCAGACCACACCCCACAGCCATACTATCAGAGCGGGTCGATCAGCCAAAGAATTTGGCCGCCCCATATTTGCCTAAAAAGAGATGCGGGAAAAGCCTTTGCGCTTCTACGACTACCCCAAATCCCGCCGCGAAATTCTTTGGATCACCTCCCTCCCTGTGTAGGATGGTTTTCAACTATTCAACCGAAGAGGTTTCAAGATGGGGCAAGCTAAGCAGCGCCGGCTGGCGCAGGAACGAGGCCGCGTACTCTGCAGCGAAATTGACCTGACGCGCGTCGCGGCGGCCGTTCAGCGCATCTGCGCCGCGGCCAGCGCCAATCTCGGGGTGGACTGCTTTTTGCAGGCGCGCATGGCGCAGCACGTCCTGCACCGCCTCGGCGTTTCTGCCGACCTGGTCATTGGGTACGCAGCATGGCGGGTGGGACCCGGGCCTGGCGATGTTATCTCGCACTACCCATCGGGTCACGCGATGGAGGGAAGCGCCGCATATCACGCCTGGGTTAGGGTCGAAGACCACATTTTCGACGTCACCACGAATACGCTTGCGCTGAAAGCAGAAATGCTCGACGTGCTGGACGGCGGGCACACCTCGGTGATCTGGGCACCGGCGTACCTGTGGCTTCCCATGGCCAGCTCGCGCAGCCTGCAGGAGGTTACCCAGGGTCTGCATGGAGGGGTTTCGTCCTACCTTCCGCACGCCGCCCTGCAGCAATTCGTGATGAACAATCTGGAGGCGTCCGACGGTACGAATGAAGCGCTGGCCTGGCTCGCATACCAAGCACCCGACTCCAGAGTATTGGGCCCGAACACCCTCATGGCTGCATAAGTTCGATTTTCGGGCGCTGCCCGGCTTTAGGCCCGGTGAATTCCGCTGGTACCATCCTTCCAGCGGCGGCCACCGGCGCGGCTTGCCCCTTTTATTCCAGCCCATTGCCTATGCTGCCGTCCTTAGAACGTTCTTCGCTGCGCGATCCCTATGGCGTGCCGCGCATTCATTTGCTTGAGGTGCGCCACCGAACCGACCCCGAGCACAATTTGGCCTGGATCCTGGTGGAAGTGATCGAAGAACGCGTGACGTTCGAGGGCAGGGCGCACGAAGCCACTCTGCGCCTGCAATGCCAGCCTGTGTCACCAACGTATCCGCCTCCAGCAGGCGCCTTCACGTTTGTGGCCAGCTATTGGCAACACATGAGCGCCATCAAACTTACGGGCACAAGCCTTGATGGCGGCGCAGTATTCGTCGATCCTGGTGAGCTTCGAGGACACCGCGTAGGGACTTATCTCATGGATTTGATTGTCAACTGGGCGCGACAGTGGCCAGAGGCAACAGTGCAGCCAATCAAGCTGCTTGCGGACCAGGGCCGAGGTGCCGCTGGCGTGCGTCGCAATCGCTTCTATGAGCAGTTTGGCCTCCGCTTTGCCTATACGTCGGATCAGAAGCTCGCTGGTGAATCGCTGCCGATGCCTGCTGGCGACCTGGTGCAATGTCGCACCTGGGAGCAGAATATTCGTATCCATGAGGTGCCTACTCTGCTGGCGCACCAGTTTGCTACGGAAAATGCCACGAACGAAGAGATTCGCCAACTGCGGAACGTGCAGAGGGACCTAATGAACGAGCGTCGCCAAGCAGAGGAACGCCCCTTCATTTGGCTATACCATCAACGACCTCGACTGATTGGCGGCTGCGCGCTTGCGGCGCTGGTGGTGCTCGTCGCCTGGAGACCGCTAGCGGCGATGTTCTGACTTGTCAGCGTGGCCGAGCCGCAGTGCGTTTGCAGCAGCGCGCACACCGGCGCGCGGCCATAGTTCGATTTCCCTCTCCAATAAGTTGGCCCGTAATGGGACCTGATCGCGGAGCATCGTCGCCATAGCGCGACGCCCGGCCGCACTGGTGCCCACGCTGGATGAGAGCACCTCCAGAACCGCGCGCTCAGGTTCCGACGCCAACACCACGGCGCCGCGAATCTCTACGAGCGATGTACCCGTAGCGGCCCCTATCTTTTCTGTGGGGGCGCAACGCTGCTGATAGCGCGCCGGAAAGCGCTCGGTGAACCAATCCGGCAGGCGCACGGCGTCAGCCCCCCAACATTCGAAAGCCGCCTGGGGGTCCCATGGGGTGGCCAGGCCGCGTGCGCGCAGCGCGGAGGCGCCGGCGAGATGCATGTGCGGCCACTTTGCCTGCAGGAAGGCGATGCACTTGTAGGGTTCCAACTCGTCAGCCGGAAAGGCAAACGTGCCACGGCCGAGCCTGAGCAGCCAATCCGTCTTGACGTAATAGTTGGCCAAGGCTGACGAAACTCCCACGCTTGCCAATTCCTCGACGCCGAGAGGGGCGCCTCTGGACAAGGTGGTATTCAATCGCTTCAAAGGACCGTCGCCGCGCATCAATTTTCCAGTTTTCCCACAATAGATTAAATTTTACGCGATCTATTGCGGGAATCTAAGCAATCGAAGTGCTCCGTTGAAACCCGGGCCGCTCCTAAGTTGGGGGGGCGGGGGGGGAACAGGGCTGTGGCGCGCGGGTTCAGCTCGTTCCATCTGCGACGCAGTGCAGCTCCAGCTCTTAGATCAGAACCAGCTGCACGCCAAGTGCGGGCGCAGCGTCTGCGAGCGCGTAGCGTGCGCCCCCGACACGGCGGAAGCGCTCGTAGCGCCGCAAGGTCTGACGCACCTTTTCCTTCCACCACGGATTCTCAGAGGGCCGTGCCCGCGCAGGCGCCAACGCTTGATAAATCGAAGCCAGGTCGGCCTCGCCGCCGAGCAAGCGCAGCACCGCTTCCACCGCCCGCGCCCAAACCGGTCCACGGTGGCCCTCAAGCTGAGCCCGGACGCTGCGAGGGAATTGATGCACGTCGGCGGTTTCTCGGTACAGAGCGAAGCCGAAGAGGCGCCGGCGGCCGTCCTTCGTGAAGGTCGCGAACACGAGTGGCAACTTCAGGCCTGGATAGATGTTGCGCGGAACCATCTCCTGGGCGATCGACCAGTCCTCGGCGTAGCCTGCGACGCGAGCCGCCGTCTGAAATGCATATGCAGGCAGCAGAAACGCCGCCTGGCCGCCAGACGGCAGCACCGCATGGGCACGCCGAAGCAGGCGATCGATCAAGTCCAGCTGAAAGGGGGGATTGCCAATCACCGCCGTGGGCGTCGCGGGCAGGGTGACGGTTTCGAAGTCGCCCTGCAATACAAGCCGCCCAGTGGCCGCGGCCGCCGCGCGGGCAAGGTGCGGATCGAGTTCTGATCCGAAGGCATCAACCTCCTGCGGAATCACCGCCAGGAACGAACCCGGTCCGCAGGTTGGTTCCCAGACAACGTCGCCTCGCGTCAGGTGGGAAAAATGGCGCTCATACAACGCTTCGGCTGCCCACCCAGGCGTGGGAAACTGCCCCAAGGCCATGCGGGTATCAGGGTGCGTCATGTCCTGCCTCCAACACGGTCAGGGTGCGAGCGGAGACTGCGCAAAGGTAGATCACATCGATGGTGAGGTCTTCACGCTCAAATACCTTCAGGATTACGCCACCGGCCCCCGTGATGTCCAGAACGCCCGAGTAGAAATCGGCCATGTCCTCATACGATTCCAAGCCTATCCCACGGTTACGGGGAAGGGGGGCGCCAGAGGCGAGATGCTTTTGCAACTCGCCGTACTGGTCTCGCGTTGATGCTGTTGCGCTGGTTGGATTGCCATTTTCGGTGCTCATAGGTGCTCCATGTGTACATGTGAGAACCATCCTATCGAGCAAGAATGACGCGCCCAAATTCTGCTCCGCGCATTCAGGGAAGGGCGCCCGCTAAATTTTCCACTCGACTAAAAGCAAAGCGCGAACTGTCCCACATCATCATGGGCGGCCGGGATACTCGACTCGGCTAGCGCCTTCGCGAGCCATGCTGGCCGCCCCCGTTGGGAACAGCGCAACAACGATGCCGGTTCAAGGTGGCGAGACCTCTTGCCGATCATTGAACGAAAAATTTCCTCCGCCGTCTGCTTAGGCGACACGCCCATACGCACCTTATCGAAAACCGACAAGAAGCCTGTCTCGCTGATAAATGGGCGGTGAAGGTCGACCACATGGAAGTGCATGCTCACGGCGGCCCGGCCGAATCCCTCCATGATCTCGACACGAGCACGCATCCCAAGCACGCAGATCAGGAATTCTCCGTTCTGACCCCATAGGGGTTCCTGGCCAGGTGTTGCGGCACAAAATCGATCAACAACATGGCCGCCTGCCTCCGGATTGCAGCAATCCCTACTCGCGCAAAACGTGTTGCCGTTCAGCCTCCAAACAACCGCCTCATAGGTCTGCACCGCGGCTGCAACCCCTCCAGCATCGCCCGCCAAGGCGGCGTCATGAAGACGTCCTACAGCGCCACGCGCCGTTTGCAGCAGATCTGCCCGCGCTCCGGGCAATTGTTCCGCGCGCGAAACGATAGCGCGGTGCTCAGCATCCGCTTCCCAGGCCAATCCGATAGTGCGGCTCAACGCCATCTTCAAACTCCTCGATATGCAATCGAGACCAGCCTATCAACTGGGTGCATCACTTCAAAGAAAGCCCAGACGGCTGTTCGGCGTCAGGCCGGCCACCGCGCCCTCAGCTGCATCAATCGGTATTATTTGTATGCGTTACTATTCCGCTTCATTCTTATAAATAAGCCTTCGCTGGTGATCGTCGACAACGAGGCGCGGGCTGAACGCCGAATTTAGTACTGGCCAGGGACAGCGTGGCCTTTGGAGAAGACTCGATGGGTGAGATTAAACAGGAACCCTTCCCTCGGCGCTCGCGTCGCACAGCGATGTCATCAAGCATGCGTGACAGAAAGTTTGTCTTCCTCGCTTCTTATCGGCTCGCCTTGGCGCAGGCACAGGTGTCTCTTCCAGCAAGCGAACACGGTTGGATGGCCTTCAGGCGCGCCCCCAATATCCCGACCTGGGATGAGTACTTCCAGCTCATGCGAAGCACGGCCGGGGTCTCGCCATCAGCCTCTCAGCAGATGGAGGGCTTTCTGGCGAGTTGTGTCGCGAGCTATGCGAACACGGCGGGCGTGCGGCAGAACGCAACCTTTCGGCAAACGTACGCCAGCATCGCCGCCGAAGCCCGTCGCATCCTAACCCCGCTGCATTCGACCCCTCAAGCAACCCATGCCCACGCAATCTAAGGAGTCGCTCGTGAAAACTGGAGCGTTAATCAGAATCACCGTCGCGACTTGGCTTGTCACCGGGGCGGGGCGCGCGACGGCGGCGTCCTGCAGCGTTGACGGCCGTCGCCCGAGAAGGGACGTCTCGTGCCGAGAGACGAGTTGAGCCCTCCCAGGTATCACTGGAGGGTGGAGCATCAATCAGCACTGATCCATGTTTCTTAGTATGCGTTAATATAATGATTCATTCTTTGTATTAATGAAACAGGCCGACGGGCGTTTCGCCAAAGTGCCCTGCTGAAAGGAACGAAAACATGGTCACTCTGATTGTCATTGGGTTGGTGCTCTGCGTGTCCACCACGGCGGCAGTGATCGCTATGAAGAACGGGAAGAAGTCGTTAAGCATCGTCCTTCTGGTCGTTGCCGCTGTTGCGTTCGGGGGAATGATGCTTGCCCAGTCGCACCAAGAAGATTGCAAAAAAGCCGAATTCCGCACCCATTGGTGTGGATAAATCCGACCGCAACGCAAGGAAGGGAAGAGATGTCCCACGACAATGCGAAAGAATGCTCGTCGACAACTGAGCTGTTCGGATCACTGATCACTGCGCGATGCTCGTGCAGGTCGGAGAGCTGCGAGCAGAAATGTTCCGAAAGTTCATGGCTGCAAGTGACGAAGAGCTTCGTCAAATCCTACGTGCCGGCGCTTGTTGAAGCCCGCAATGCCGCGCCGCTTTCTTCGGCCTGGTGGTCGTCCACCAGCGAACGCGCGCCTGTTCCCACCTTGTCCGAGTACTTCGAACTCATGGAAGGCGCACCAGGTGTTTCTCCTGCCGCGCGGGCGCAAATGGCCCACTACTTGGAGCGCTCGTTGCCTGGCTACGACAAAACCCGTGGCCGCGACCAAAATGCTGTTTGCTCACAGCAACTCCAGTACCGCGCCAACATAGCGATCCACTATTTTTCACTCAAGGCCGTTGGATGAAAGCCATGAACAACGTCTGGACGTGGGTACGCAAGACTCGCGATCGCAACCGCGCCATCGACAGAATTGTGTGGACGGAATACTGCGAATCCCGGGGCCGCGCTTACGGCACGGCGTGTGTGTGCCTGTACTTTGTCGTCGGCGCCCTTGTGCTGTCCTTCGCCATTCTCGGCTTTGGTTTGACCGTGACTGCAACCAGGACAATCAGTGATCTCGCATTGCCGTTTCTTTGGATCTGGGAGCGCGCACCCGAATCCATTCCTCTGATCGTGCTCCTGGCGTACAGCGGAGGCGCGCTCATCGTATACGCGAATGCAGGTCGTCGACTGGCCAGGGCAAAGCTCGAAAAGGGGCTAGTGTCGGCGCCGCTGGGGAGGTAGGACGTGCCTCAAACCAAGATGAATGAGTGCCCCGAGTGCGGCGGCGGCGTACGCATGGTGCCCTACGACAAGCCGCCAGCAATCGAATTCGTAGACGTTTTCCCTGGCTGGGTATTTCGGTGCTTGGGATGCAGTGTGTACCTTAATGCGTGGAACTACCTTCGGCCGTATTCGGCCGAAAAGGCAGTCCGCCAATGGAACCACCATTCGTCAATCTGGCCCACGCAGGCCGCGCGCGCGCGACGCAAGGCGCTGGTTAGGGATCGAGAAAGAAATGAGAGCGCGGTTGGAAACTTCGTTATCTGACTGTGGAGGCCATCTTGAATGCCTCTGATCAACTGCACAGCAAGCCGCTTCGCGGCCGGTAGCTCCTGGAAATGAGAATGAAAGCAATCGCAAACAAGTTGAAAGCCGCGCCAGCAGTTAGCAACGACCCTCAAGCTGAACGTTGGCGCAACGCGTCGGACGCCTTTATCGTCCAACTGAAGGCCCAGCGCATTGAATGGTGGAAGGAGTTCCGCACGGCGATGCTGCTGGGCGTGCTCATGGGAGCTCTAGCTTGGGGCGGGATTGTGGTCGCAATTTGGCTGATAAAGCCAGAGATCATCTACCAACACATGATCCTTTTGACGGTAGTTGGTCCTTGTTCGATCCTGCTCGCGTCCATCCCATATGCCTTGGTTCAACTGCCTGGGATGCCGACCGCGGACACGCTCATTCTCAATGAAGCGCTTTCTGATCTTGGCCGCGTGGCTCAGGAACATCGCCAACGCAATGAGAGATCTGGCAAGGTCGAAAAATGACGACTGTCACCGTGGTCGAACTTGAGTTTGTGGAGCTTCCGGATTTACCAACGGACAACGAGCCTTTGAACAACAGCTTCCTATTGAGTATGTGGGATTGTTCGTGCCGGCTGGCGACGTGGAACGCCTCTGCCGCACGATTCGAGGATCCGGGCGGTCGTTTGAACTCAAAGGCGATTCGGTCGTGGGCCGTGCTTCCGAAACCGTTGGATAGCGCCTGCTGGGGCGAGCCCGTAAGAAACGCTGCACTCGCGAACGACCAGTCTTCGCCGGATGCCGGTTGGCTCGAAGCGAAGTATGAATCATGGGCCGGACCTCGCTAGTTCAACGCTGCAACTTAAGCATCAACCTGCTTGGAGAATAAAAAAATGGTCGTTCAAATTGTCATTTGGTTGGTGCTCGTTGCTTCCGCCCTCGGCGGGATGATCGCCCTAAAGAATGGGCAAAAGACGCTGAGTATCGTTAGCGCTCTAGATGCGGCCAGGGCGAAGCTGCGGGAAGCGGAGGTCCGTCTTTATATCAATGAACAAGGAGCAGGGCGTGGACGATAAATTCGAGGGAAACACAGGCATCAACGGCGACACGTTGCCGCCACTCGATTGCCCGCTCGCAGGACTTCCGTCCGAAGTGATCTATGAGCGGTTGCCCAGTGGAGCCGCTGGCAGGGCAAAGATCGAGCGGACGCTATTGAAGTCGCTGCCCCCCAATTTTTATTTTCATACAGGCGAACTGATCAAGACCGGTCAGAAGGGCGTGACGAACCTGAAACTGATCGGGTGTGAGTTTCGCCAGGCGCGATCGGGCCTGCGCGTAGGTCGGTGGGTGATTCCCATCAAAGGCACACAGCAAACCGTGGTCGTCACTCAGGAAGAAATCCAGGCGGTTCAAGATGCTGAAACGGCGGCACGGCTTAGTGATCTGCGGCGGATCACTCTTGTCGAGTACAGGCAGCTAGTGGCTTGTGGCCTCGAAAATGGACATTCCTGCCCAGTGGAAATTATCGAGGACATGATGAGCGAATACCGGGAATTAATCCGGGGAAGTTGGCTTGTGGGTGCCGACGCTCAGTATGTGATTAACCTCCTGCACGCTGACTGGATCATGAACCCTCCGCCTATTCGAGATTCGGACGATTTGTCCCATCTGTAGAACGTATCAATCTATTAACACCACGTCTGTGCATTCTTGGCACATACGGTCCGGTATTGCGCCGGATTACACGAAAGGAAACTCATGAAGACACGAGCATTCAAGGCACAAGCCTGCCGATTGGTCTCGGCGCTGGGCGCTGGTTCGCTGGCGGGCGGTCTGTCGTTAGACGGCGTAGGGCTGCCTGCGCCAGTGGCGAGTGCGATCGGCGGTACGGTAACGGCCGCTCTGTTCATGAGCGCCCGGGTCCGAGCTTTTTGGTACGCCCGATGTGGTGTCAACCCAGCGTCGGTGTCGCATGAGTGATGGCCACCTTCTGTTGCGCGGAATCGGTCAGTGCCGGAAAGACATGGACGGTAAGCAAGATGAATGAACGTTGGAATAACGCGTTGCCGGAGCCCGTGGATCACACGCAGCTCTCCGACGTACCAAGCGGTTGCTATGACTTCACACGGCCTCTATTTCGATGCACGGCCTGCCTTGATTTTGGCGAAAAGAGCTTGCATCGGTACGTCGATGAATGCCCCGGTTTTGTTGAAGTGCCGGAAGGCTCGTGAATCGCGCCCTCTTAGCACCGATCTGCGGCCAGATTGTCTCGTGCATAGAACGTACCTTCCTATTGTCCTTTCATTTCGCATAATCCTTCTTATGTTAAGTAAAAACTATTATGCTTGACACCTTGATAGCTATTTTGCATTACCACTTGCAGAATACCCCATCCATTGCCGGCGGTGTAATCGTCCTCGGGGTGATCGGCCTCTTCGGCTTCATCACCCATTACGGATGGACGAGCCGCCCTGCGCGCAAAGAGCGACACCTCCGAGAGGCGTGGCCAGTGGAGGCTATCACCGCCCCCCATTCGACCGCGACCACATCGGGCATGACGTTCGGCCTCAAACGCCGCACATGGGCTTATGTCGGGAAATCGAGCCTCTTGGCGGCCGCGGTCTTTGCCGCCTACTACACGGGCTTGATGGTCGGCCGCATCGAGAGTGCGCAGCCGGTACTTCAAACCACCGACAGGCACCAGATTCGCACTGCCGTAGCGCTGTACGTGGCAAGCCACTCCGTGCAATTGGGAGAGCCCACCATGGTCTCGGCCAGGTCCGCGGTCGTCTCCGTACACCGGAACTGGGACACCAGCGATATCGGATGCGATGTGCTCGCTTCAAAGATGCTTGTGCCGGGCTCTGAGACGCTAGGTGTCTGGTTCGTTAGCGCCGATAAGTGCTCGATGAGCCGCTAGACGAGGCCGCTACCCGGCCGCGTGGCGGTGCTTTCCGATGTCGGCGAGCTGGTTCAAGCGCACACGATTTCACATCAACCATAAAGCTAAAAACTGATGGCTCCTCTCAATGATTTGCTCGCCTTCTTTTCGTCAGATCGGGTCGTGCTGATTGCTGGCTTCATGTCGGCCCTGGGTCTGCTCGCGATAGTCTCTCGACCGATTCTGGTGCGGACGTATCGGAATTTGCGACCGCAGGCCGTCAGCGGAACGGACGCTGAGTTGCCCCCTGAGGAGCACCGTGACTCCCCTGTCGCCCCCCATTTAGCGACCATCTCCTACTCCACGCTGACTTCGGAAATCGGAATCCAGATAGGAGGTCAGCTTCGGCGAGGGCACATCCAGAGTGCAGAGGCGCTTTATTGCCTATGGCGCTCTGTGACTTCAAGCCTAGATGCTCCCGGCAGTGGAGAGGACTGGACCCGTTTCCATACGGCGATCGTGGACGAGCAAAAGCGCGTGGAACGTCACACAGCAATCGTGGAACGAACCATTGCTGCTTACGGATATAGCTTTGGCGGCAACAGAGGTCGCGAGACCATCTTGCCGCATATGCTCCTCATGCTTGCAGCAGATGAGCTTGTGCGCGAATGCAGAGACGATTTCATATTTGGCGAGCCCAAGGATCTCGATTTGGTCCGGCACGCTTGGCACTCTGGGCAGAGTTTGAAACTCGTTGACGAAGTCATTTGGACCATGCGCCTCCAAAACCGCTACGTCGAACTTCAGAAAGTTGAGCGCCAGCCAACAACAGTTGCTGACCCGCGCGAGCGAATGGCCGATCTTGTCGCGTCGGTCGAACGCACCATCATCGAGCACGGATTTCGCTTTGGTGTGAACGGGGATCACGAAGTGAGTCTGCCCCTGGAAATTCGAAGGATAGCGGCCGACCAAATCATCCGGGACTGCCAGGGCTTCCTCTTCCCTAGTTCGAATGTGCGAGATGTCGAACTCCTGCTCGAGCAAGCAGCGGACACCGGCCTTGGTCATCGACTTGTTGAGGATGCTCTGCAGGCTTCACGCCGCGCCAATCGCTACGTCGAACGTGACTACAGCCAATTCTCTGAAAGCCCGCCTGGGGCCAACCTAAGCAGTAACGGCCGCTAAGCGCGGAAGCAAACCGATGCCGCAAACATACAGTCATTCAGCAACAACACAGCCCCACCGTGAGAGTTAGTCCATGAAAACCTTCGAGCCAATTGCATTACCTAAGCATCTTCTGTCTGCGATAAGCGGCCCAGAAGAGACAAGACCGCGGCCCCCAATCGAGCTCTATGACGGTGCAATTCAGCAGATTTCCGCCGTTGACCTGACGTCGCTTGTCTGGATCACTGGCGGCTTGGCTCTTATCACGATAGCGCTGGCCGCAATTACAGTCGTGCAGTTTCTCCGGCGCAGCGTCGTACAACCGCCGGTAAAGGTCGCAGACCCCGTGGCCAAGTCTGATTCCTCCTGCCTTCCTTTATCTCATGCCGACGCACTGAGTAATGAACTGAACCGCCGGTATTGGGCCGTCCAGATCGCCGCCATGGAGCATGCGCTGGCAAAGCATGGGTATCAATTTGGCGAAAGCATCGATGAGGAAGTCGCCTTGCCACTGGAGGTCCGCCTTATTGTTGCGGACCACATCATGCGCGAAAGGAAGTCTTGGCTTTTCCCCCGGCTTTCCGCCGCAGAAATCGCTAAAGACGTGCAGTTGGATGCGGATAGTGGATATAGCCTGACCCTCATGGATGAACTGGTTTTGTGCTCCCGCCAACTCAATAGGTACATCCAATACCACAACGCCCTGCACGATCAATTTGGGGAGGCCAACACCTTTACTGAACCTCTCGCATTGCGATCCTGACTTTTCTCAGAGCACCATGACTTCCCAATCTCCACTTTTTCAGTACGCCAGTCCCGCGGCCGCCCTCCTCCATGGCTCAGATATCGAGTCCTCAGTAATGGGGCGATCAGTCTCAACCCGCCAGGATATCCAAAGGAACGACACTTGAAAATTGACCGTAATTTCTGCGGCTTCGCCGGCGCCGCCATCGTGATCCTGGCGGCGCCTATGGCCGTGTCGGCAGCGCCCGAGGCAAGCCAAATTTCCCTTGTGTTCGAGCGGGTATCGCCGTCAAACGATCAGCTCACCAATCCGCTGAGAGATCCAGGAAAGCCCGCTCGGGTCAGTCTGGCTGTTCCCGTCGACGGGGCTGAAACGCCCTTCCGTGACACGACGACAATGACCTCCGGCTATGTCAGCGAGTGCACGAAGCCGGTTAGCGTGGACGTAAGGCCTTTGGAGACTGGCCTGACTTTGGGAGTTTCCGTAATCGAGTCCAACCCTTCTGGCACGATTGTGAAGATCCAGGGAATTGAAACGACCGTAGTTGCGATGGACGATCTCCGAGGGCCGGATGACTGCCTGATCAAACTGCCTCGCGTCACTACCGACTACTTCTCCATGACGACGCACCTCCCGCTCAACGACAC
The DNA here is from genome assembly GCF_030864005.1 of Achromobacter seleniivolatilans. Lineage (NCBI taxonomy): Bacteria > Pseudomonadati > Pseudomonadota > Betaproteobacteria > Burkholderiales > Alcaligenaceae > Achromobacter > Achromobacter seleniivolatilans. The sequence continues at coordinate 165,326 of NZ_CP132977.1, read as the reverse complement.
GCCAGTCCAGCTGACGAAGACGTGGAGCGTTCGTGCAAAGCCACTCTCACGGTGAGCATGTAGTGGGGACCGGACCGCAATCCGAAAAGCACCTTCCCCTTTTCTCCTTCCATTTCTCCGTAGAGATAGCGATGACGATTCGCGTCACCACCAAACCTCCGATTCTCTTGGATCACTCATGACCGCTCCCCTCTGCGAACTATCCCCGGACGGTTACCACGAATCATCTGAACTCGCCCTCAACTGGCGCGATCGGACAGTCCTTGCGGTGCGCGACGTTATGAACGGAGCCTCGCCGCTCATGGCCGGTATCTGGCCATATCGCCTGGGCCACCATTCGTACCTGGTTTGCGACTTCTATGTTGAGCATACAAATCGCCTGTTCGCCATCACGTTTTGCCTTGGAGAGGAACCGAACCTGACACACCTGGACGAGCCCACGGTACCCGACTTCGCGGACGCGTTGCACCTGGCCACGATGGTCATAAACGAGCTCGGGGCAACAGCGCGCTTAGGCATGCGAGGCACGGGCCAATCTCCTCTACCCTTATCCACCGCAGGTACAGAATGAAATATCACGACAGCATGAAACTCGTCCTCAAGGCTGCGATCGCGGCGGGCGCTCTGTTCGCAGGGGCAGCTCTGGCGTCGCCGGACCCGATCATTGGACTAGAAGTCGAGTACAGACGTTCCGACTCAAAGCCGTCAAATCTCGACGGCGTATCCGCCACTCCCGGCAAGTACGCCACCAGCTTGCGAGAGGGGGTACCTGGTTCGTTTTCGGACACCAGGGCTACCCGCTACCTTGCTGCGTGCACGTTGGAGGAAGGGAATGGCCAGGGGCCAGAGGAAGAAGCCCGCGAGCTAAGAGCCGGCCTGAGCTTCGAAGCGACGGTCCGCTCGATAACCCCGACGACCGCGGTTATGGACATCCGCACCGGCGTAGTCGACCTGAAGGAGCTCAAACCGATTCAGTCGGAAATGTGTGCCATCTCTGCGCCCGTAACGGTCGGGGCAAACTACGAAGGGCGCATTGCACTACCTCTCGACGGAAGCCCTTTTGAGCTTCCTCTCCGGGACGGTGAAGTGCTTGTCCTTCGTGTTGCAAAATCCTGGAGCGGCCCGATCTAAATTTGGCTGAGATTTAGCAGTTATGAAATTGACGCATGTTCTGATTATTGCGACCCCGCCTATGGCCCTCATGACGGTGGTGGCTACCTTCGCTCCTGAATCTCTGACCTTTCCGGTAATGGCCCTGATCGCCATTGCCGGCGGCACCTTCGGAGTGCGCGCCAAGCGCGTCTTCCGGTAGCCCTGCCCCCTGATGGGCAGCCGGCCGGCAAGCCCACTGCTCATCGGGACCACATAAGGCCTCTGGCATAATTCGCGCTCCCGCGACACCAGGTCGCAATGGCATTAGTACCTCGATTTCAGGAATCCAGGCGCTTAATGCCCCACTGCCGACAGGTCTCCTTGTGACTCAAAACTGGAACCCATCCATACACACGCTGTGGCAAAGCGGAAATCGGTCTCGTGCGATGTCGGAGATTAGCGCCAAGCTAAGCAAAACGCCAGGGAAAAAGCCCCTTGGCCTGGCGATGCAATTTGTGCACTACCTCACGTTGCTCCATGAGTGGGACGTCTCCCTTGCCGTGCTTGAAGACCTCGGCAGGCAATGGCCAGACCAGGCAATGGTCAAGCGCAACATCGCCCTCTCGGCCTTCAAAACTGGCGACTCCGCCCGCGCCGTCACGGCGATTCATGAGTGCCTGGCCATCACCCCGCACGACCATGTCGCCTTGGACATCCTGACGATGATCCAATACTCGCAAAAGCGATATGAGGACGCGGCGGCTTCGGGTACCGCCTCGCTGCAGCAGAAGGCCATGGTCGGAGCAGCAATAAATCGGGGCTGGTCCTTGCCCAAGGAGGCTCCCTCTCGTTGGCTTGCGGGAACATCCAAGCGAGACGTCATTGCGTTTTCGCTGTGGGGAAAGGAGCCGCGCTATCTCCGCGGCGCCTTCGACAATATCGAAGCGGCTCGAGCTCTGTACCCCACTTGGCAGGTGCGCTTCTACGCGGACTCCAGCGTGCCGGCGCCGGTTCTTGCGGACCTCAAGCAGCTGGGTGCCCAGGTCGTCACGAAGCCTTCAGGTCAGACGCTTCAAAACAAGCTCACCTGGCGCTTCGAGGTAGCAGACGATGCAGATGTCGCGCGCTTCCTTGTTCGCGACGTTGATTCCGTCCTTACCCCGCGGGAAAGAGCTGCGGTCGATGCCTGGATTGCTTCCGATCGCTGGTTCCACGTGATGCGCGATTGGTGGGTGCATGCTGAACTCGTCCTCGCGGGGATGTGGGGGGGCATCGCTGGCGTCTTGCCTTCTGTTCGGAAGCTGCGCGACAAGTACACCCCCGGCCTGTACGCCGCAGCGCACGTGGACCAGGACTTTCTGCGGGATCGAATCTGGCCATATCTCAGCACCAGCTGCTTGGTGCATGACCGATGTTTCGCGATGGATGGCGTAGAAGCTTGGCCAACGCCGGCGCCGCCGGGCGACGACCATGTCGGTATCAATGTGTTTGCTGCCGCTCAGCAGGCACAGGCGGAACGCGTCGCTACATTTCTGCACGCAGAAATTGGCAACAAACCAGTCAGCCTGCAGCTTCTGGGCCTCGAAGCTTAGCCCCGCCTACTCGCCAGCGGGGACCACTTCAGGGGGGGCGGCATCGCCGGCAATGCCCGCTTCTCGGAGGTTCACGTCGGGCACCGACAATGCACTCATCTCGCACGCCGGCCGTCTCCGGGCGGCCTGTTATTTTTGGCGCGCTTCTACTCGCTGCGCCAGCAGGTCGTAGAACAGCCGCGCGACTGGATTAAGCGCCCTGCCCCGCGGGTGTATTAGCCCGATGGTTCGCGTCACTTCGGGGTTGCGCAGGGGCACACTCACCAAAGTTCCGTGGCCCTCCCCTGGCATGGCCAGGCGCGGCACCACGCCAACGCCCAGCCCCGCCTCGATCATGCTGACCAGCGCCGGCACGTGCTGCACCTCGCAGAAATGGCGCGGTCGGCAGCCGCTGTGCACCAGCGCCTGGTCCATCAGGAAGCGGTTGCCGCTGCCCTGGGCCAGCGTGATGTAGGGGTGGTCTTCTAGGTCGGCCCAGCCCACCCAGTTGCGCCGCGCCAGCGGATGCTTGCGGCTCACGGCCGCCACGAAGGCCTCTTCCAGCAAGGGCTTGAATTCGATCTCGGCATCGTTGGCGCCGATGTAGGTCAGGCCGAAATCAGCATCGCCCCGCGCCACCGCCGTCAGCACCTGCGACGACGACTCGTCGATGATGCGGATGCGGATGCGCGGGTATTGCGCGTGATACTCCCGGATCACATCCGGCAGGAAATACGCCACCGCCGACGGCACGCAAGCAATCGTCACCATGCCCGACAGCCGCTCGGCCACATCGCGAATGCCGATCAACGCGCTTTCCAGTTCGTTCAACACGCTGCGGGCCTTGGGCACGAAGCCCCGGCCGATGGTCGTCAGTTCCACCTTGCGGGTCGTGCGCGTCATCAGCTGCACGCCCAATGCCGCCTCAAGCTTGTCCACCCGCCGCGACAGCGCGGACTGCGACAGATGAAGCGCCTCGGACGCCGCCCGAAAACTGCCCAGGTCGGCCACCGCCAGAAAGGCTCGTAGATCCGCGAGATCGAAATTCATGCGTTTTCATCAAGAATTGAACTAATTTTTGCACTTTACTCGATTCCGGGCGCCGGGCACGATGTCTTCCAGCCGCAACCAATAGCGGCCCAGACCAGGAGACCCCCCCCATGAAGCCGTTACGGAGAGCCTGCCTGCGCACCGCGCTGGCCCTTGCGACCGTCCCCTTGCTGCTGTCCGCCATGCCGTCCGCCCACGCCGTCGACGCCTGGCCGCAGCGCCCCATTCGCCTGCTCGTGCCCTACGGCCCCGGCGGCAGTTCCGACGTCGTGGCCCGCGCCGTGGCCGTGGAAATGTCGCGCGACCTGGGCCAGCAGGTCATCGTCGAAAACAAGGGCGGCGGCCAGGGCACCATCGCCACCCAGGAAGTCGCGCGGGCCCGGCCCGACGGCTACACGCTGATCCTGGGCCATGTGGGCACACTGGCGGTAAACCCGACCATGATGCCCAATCTGTCGTACGACCCGCGCCGCGACTTCGCCCCCATCGTGCTGCTGGCCAAGCTGCCCATGGTGTTTGCCGTGGGCGACAAGGTGCCGGCCACCACGTTGCCGCAATTCGTCGCCCTGGCCCGCGCCAAGCCCGGCGTCTTGAACTACGGTTCGGCCGGCAACGGCAGCGCCGGCCACCTGGCCTTCGAAATGCTCAAGACTGCCGCGGCCATCGATGTGGTGCACGTGCCCTACAAGGGCACCGGCGCCCAGGTCACCGACCTCTTGGCCGGCAACATCGACGCGGCCGCCGCCGGCATTCCGGGCCTGCTGCCGCACGCCCAAGCCGGCAAGATCAAGATCCTGGCGGTGGGCTCGGAACACCGGCTGCCCATCCTGCCCGACGTGCCCACCGTGGCCGAACAAGGCTTTGCCGGGTTTGAAAGCTCGCAATGGTTCGGCCTGCTGGCCCCGGCCGGCACCCCGGATGCCGTCGTCGCGCGCCTGCAGGCCGCCGCCAACACCGCCCTGAAAAGCGAGGCCGTGCAACAGCGCCTGGCCCACGACGCCGCCGAGCCGTCCGGCGCCGGCCACGCCGAGTTCGCCGCCTTCATCGACGCCGAAGAGCGCCGCTGGAGCAAAGTCGTGCGCGACGCGCACATTTCCGCGCAATAGCTCCGCCCCCATCGCCCCCCCCTCTTTTGTTTGCACAAGGACTTTGACCATGGCTGCCCCCACCGGCGTCACGACCGCCCCTGCCCGTTCCCCTGCCCCCGCCGTCATTGCGGAAGCCGACTTGCGTGACCTGGGCGTACGCGCCTTCCAGGCCCTGGGCCTGCCGCCCCAGGATGCCGCCGACGTCGTCGACGTGCTGGTGCTGGCCGACCTGTTCGGCCTGTCCACCCACGGCCTGTCGCGCATCGAATCGTATGGCGAACGCCTGCAGGTCGGCGGCATCAATGCCCAGGCCCATATTCAGGTCACCCGCCCCGCGCCCGCCCTGCGCCTGGTGGACGGCGATAACGGCGTCGGCCCGCTGGTCGGCATGCATGCGCTGCGCGCCGCCATGCAGGCCGCCAGCGAATGCGGCGTCGGCATCGCCTTCGCCCGCCAAAGCAACCACTTCGGCCCCATCTCGCCCTACGGCCTGATCGCCGCCGAAGCCGGCTACGCCAGCATCATCGGCAGCAACGCCACCACCACCATCGCCCCGTGGGGCGGCACCGACGCCCGCGTGGGCAACAGCCCCATCGGCTTTGCCGTGCCCAACCCGGGCGGCCAGCACTTCCTGCTGGACATGGCCATGAGCGTGGTGGCCCGCGCCAAGATCCGCAACGCGCTGAAGGCCGGCCAAGCCATCCCCGACACCTGGGCCACCGACGCCCAGGGCCAGGCCACCACCGATCCCAAGGCGGCCCTGGACGGCTTCCTGCTGCCGATCGGCGGCCACAAGGGCTACGGCCTGGCGCTGATGGTGGACCTGTTCGCCGGCCTCTTGTCCAACGCGGCCTACCTGACCCACGTCAAATCCTGGGTCGACGCCCCCGACGAACCGCAGAACCTGGGGCATTTCTTCCTCGTCATCGACACCCGCCGCCTGGGCTCGACGCAATGGCTGGCCGAACGCATGAACGACTTCGCCGCCATCCTGCACGACAGCCCGCCGGCCGACCCGCAACGCCCCGTGATCCAGCCCGGCGAAATCGAACTGGCCAAGCTGGCCCGCCAACGCCAGCACGGCATCGACATCGCCCCCGACGTGCTGGCGCTGCTGCGCCGCCACGCCGGCCAGCCCCACGGCTGACGCGCCCCCGCATCCCGGAGGAGACACATCATGAAAGGCTCAGCCTTCTTTGCGCTGGGGCTGCTGGCCGTCCTGGCCGCCCCCGCGTCCCACGCCGCGGAAGCGGCCGCGGGCTACCCCAAGCAGCCCATCCGCCTGATCGTGCCCTACGTGGCCGGCGGCGCCGCCGACATCACCGCGCGCGTCATCGCCGCGCACATGGGCAAGACGCTGAAGGGCACCCTGGTCATCGAGAACAAACCGGGCGCCAACGGCATGATCGGCACCGACTTCGTCGCCAAGGCCGCGCCAGATGGCTACACGCTGCTGCTGGACGCCAGCGGCCCGCTGGTCGTCAACCCGTCGCTGTACAAGAAAACGCCCTATGACCCGCTGAAAGACTTCGCGCCCATCAGCCAGATCACCAGCTACCAGTACGCCCTGGTCGTGCCGCAGCAATCGCCCGTGCACAGCCTTGACGACCTGATCGCCGCTGCCCGCAAGAAGCCCGGCGCCGTCACCTACGGCTCGGCCGGCCTGGGTGCAGGCGGCCACCTGGCCGGCGAACTGCTGGCATTGCAGACCGGCACCCAGATGACACACGTGCCCTACAAGGGCAACGCCCAGGCCCTGACCGATGTGCTGGGCGGCCAGCTGACCTTCACGTTCGACACGACGGTGACCGCCACCCCGCACATCCAGTCCGGCAAGCTGCGCGCCTATGCCGTCACCGGCCCGCGGCGGGCGTCCAGCCTGCCCGACGTGCCCACCATGCAGGAACTGGGCTACCGCGACTTCGTCGTAACCCAGTTCCAGGGCCTGCTGGCCCCGGCTGGCACCGATCCCGGCATCCTCGCCACGCTGCACCAGGCCGTGATGCAGGCCGTGCAAGACCCAGAGGTGATACGTAAACTGGCCACCGAAGGCGGCAACGAAATCGTCGCCGGCACGCCCGACGATTTCTCGCGCCAGCTGCGCGACGACCTGCAACGCTACCGCACGCTGATCACCCACGCCCACATCACCGCGGAATGACGCCATGTACCAGATCGACATCCTGATCCAGGGCTATCCGGGGCGCGCCGTCTGCCACGGCGGCCTGGGCTGGAGCACCAGCACCTTGCTGCGCTCGGCCAACCACAAGATCCTGGTCGACGTCGGCGCCTTTGGCGTGCGGCACCAATTGGCCAGGCACCTGGACGCCTGTGGCGTCGCGCCCGCCGACATCACGGACGTCGTGCTCACCCACGCCCACTACGACCACGCTGTCAACTTCACCCTGTTTCCCAACGCCACCGTGTGGATCGGCCAACACGAACTGGAATGGGCCGCCGCGCAACCGCCAGGTTTTAACCCCCTGCCCGAGCTGTACGTGCAGGAACTGAACCGCCAGGCGCGCGTTCGCCGTATCGGGGACGGCGACACCTTCCTGCCCGGCATCACCGCCCTCGCCTCGCCGGGCCACACGCCCGGCCATCTGCTGTTCTACGTCGACGATCCCCGCCAGGCGGTGCTGTTCACCGGCGACGCGGCCAAGAACCGCGCCGAACTGCTTTCCGGACAAGTCGCCGACACCGCCGATGCGGCAGCCAGCCACGCCAGCCTGCAACGCATCTGGGCGTGGTGGCGCAAGCGGCCCGGCACCTTGCTGGTGCCGGGGCATGACCTGGGCATGACGCTCGATGACACCGGCGCGCCCCGCTACGTCGGCGAGCGCCGCGCCGCGATCAATGCCTGGCTTGGCGAAGATCTTCAACCCACGCGGATTGATCTTTGTTGCGCGGCAATGGCGGGGCGGCACGAGGTCTGACGCCTGTTATCCCCCTGACGCTCTCTTTTCGAATTCCTTTTTTCCATTCACCATGACCGCCATCGCCCCCCACATCCTGCAAGCCTTCACCCCCACCGGCACCCTGCGCGCCACCATCAACCTGGGCAACCCCATCCTGGCCCGGCGCGATGCCGCAGGCCATGCCGCGGGCGTCTCCGTCGACCTGGCCCGGGCCTTCGCCGACCGCCTGGGCGTGCCGCTGACCCTGGTCGTGCTGGACAGCGCCGGCAAGGCCGTCGACACCGTCAGCCAGAACGACGCCGACATCGGCTTTTTCGCGATCGACCCCAAGCGCGCCACCGACATCGCCTTCACCGACGCCTACGTGCTGATCGAAGGCGCCTACCTGGTGCGCCACGACTCTCCCCTGCACGACATGGCCCAGGTCGACGACCCGCGCCATCGCGTCACCGTCGGTCAAGGCAGCGCCTACGACCTGCATCTGACGCGTGAACTTCGCCACGCCGCCATCACCCGCGCCGCCACCTCGCCCACCGTCGTCGACACCTTCCTGCAAGACGGCACAGAAGTCGCCGCCGGCGTGCGCCAGCAGCTCGAAGCCGACGCAGCCCGCCTAGGCGGGCTGCGCCTGTTGCCCGGCAGCTTCATGACCATCCGCCAGGCCTTGGGCCTGCCCCACCGGCGCGGCGAGGCCGCGCAGCAGCTGCTGAGCGCCTTCGTCGAAGACATGAAACGCAGCGGATTCGTCGAGCAAGCCTTGGCCCGTCATGGCATCGCGGGGGCCACCGTCGCGCCAACGGCAATGCCAAATCGGTAAAGGGACTGCCTGATGTTGGAAGTGCCGAAGTCAGGGTCCTAAGAAGGCGCCGTCAGGCGCGCCCCCAAAAGTGCGTCTGCTGCTGCCGAAGGCGACGATCAGCGTTCACGAGAATCGCGCTTCTCCAATGCTTGTCTGAGGGCCTTGCGAATACCATCGCTAACATTGCCATCCTTCCCAATCCAGCCTGCGATAAATAGGCTGTCATCGTCCAAATAGACCTGCACGCGCTTCCCGCCCACGGCAGCAGGGCGGCCTACGGGGCGCTTCATGGCGGCTGAATCTGGCTTCTTAGCACTAGACGTGCGTGTCGATGCGTCGAACAGCCTTTTTAGGCAGAGTGGGCACAGCACCAGAGTCCGACCTAACACGTCATCGAAAGCAAATTCCTGGTTCTGCGCGCTATATTCCCAACGGTCTTTGCAAAGGGGATGGGCGTACGCGCCAGAAAAGCCACCATCCGTCTCCTGCGCGACATGCAACACGCCCTCGACCTGCAGAAGCAAATACTTGTCCTCGTTGCCCCCCTCAGTCAAGGGCAATAACAGCCTGTCTTCCGTAGCAAGCCCGAATTGTGGCTCCCGGGTAGTTGACTCCTCTGAGTCAAAGCCGCGGCCATTTGTCAGAACTTTCCGCACTGCGCGGACGTGTGTGCTGTGCGCAGGAACGACCGATTGCATCGCCCGGCTCTTGCCATGGTCATAGATCCGCCATGCCTCGTCCGGGTCGCTGAAAAGGGTGGGAATCGACCAACCGCTCGTGTTGTCGTGGACGAAGAATCGACTTGGGGTAACGCCGTCGTCGTAATCAACCCTGCCTAAGACGTGACTCATTATTGTGTGCTCCCGGGTAGCATGGTGGGCCTAACTCATAACGCTAGATTAATTATATACACACATAAAAGGTGTCAGCCAATTGAAAAAGCCACACACCCAAAATAAAAGCGCCGCGGCTGCGATGCCACGGCGCTTTTTGAAGGCCACAAAAGCGGCCGGTTTCAGCGGGAACGAACGTTAGGGCACAGACACAAACTCAATCGTCAGAGACTGACCGCGATCGCCGCCGCGCGCGCCAAAGGCCGTCACTTGCGCCGTCCCGTCAGACCAACTCGACAGTTCCCTCGTAGACACACCTGCGGCATCGGTGAATGGCGACAGTCCCCCGATCACACCGAGATTAGTGTTCCAGTGCACAACATCGTTGGCCACTGGTGTACCGTCCGCGTGCAACAGGGTCGCACGCAGCAAAACTGGCGTGCCATCTGCCGGATTCCCGCTCATCGAACTGGCGGTCACGGACGTCACTCTTGGCGGCAGGACCTCCACGGGTACGTCGGCCCCAACATCCGGGTAGTCAGTCAAAGTCATCCGGATCGAGACCCGTGACCCGTCGGTATCATCACTTCGATACTTGAACGAGGCCAACCCGGAACCATCCGTGCGCAACGAGAAGTATGACCGCCCAATTTCGTCGGTAAGCGTGGGGCCGATGGAGACATTTATGTTGCCAGTGAAGGGCTTACCGTCGGTCCATTGGACACGTACGTTGGCAGTGCCAAAATCGACGCCGCTGCTCGCTATGGATGGCTTGTCGATCGTCAGATTCAGGACGGGGCCTACAAACGTGACGTCGACTGCTTTGCCGGGATCTGCAGCGCTGGTCTTCGCGGTAACCCTGAAGTCCGTAATCCACGCGGAGCGCAAGCTGTTGGCCGCCACGCCGTTGGCGTCAGTAACGCTTCGCGCGCTGCCCAAATAACCGCCAGTGCTCACCCAATTTACCTGCACGCCAGCGCCTACCGGCACGCCCTGGGAATCGGTCACCGCCGCAAGCATGGTGACAATATCCGTCGAATTCGCGGCGCCTGTCGCCTTGTTCGTGCTCAGGACGTTCACGCGGTAAGTGCTAGGGTCAGACTTGAATGTCACCGTCGCAGACTCGCCCGGATCAGTCGCACCCGCTTTTGCGGAAATGTGCGCGGTACCTGCGCTAGTTGGAGCTTGCAGGACCACACTTGCTTCACCGTTGGAATCTGTCGAAGAGGTCGTTGCGCCAGCGCCATTGACGGTACCCAGGTCTGTACTCCACGTGACCTGCGTACCAGACCCGGCCGGGTTGCCGTGTGCATCTTCAACGTAAGCCGACAGCGTCACCGTGTCGATCCCGTTCGCCACACCTTCGGTTTTGCTGGTGCTCACGCCCGTGACCCTGAACGACCGGACGTCGGCTCTGAAGGGAATCATCTTCGCTTCTCCCGAGTCGGCAGACGAAGCCTTCGCTCTGATATGAGCGATGCCAACCGAGGTCGACGTCTTCAAGACAATAGTCGCCTCGCCGTTCGAGTCAGTAAGCGACGAAGCAGATGCCGCTCCATTGAAGCCGCCCAAGTCTGTGGACCAGGCGACCGCCACGCCGGCGCCGGCTGCATTGCCGTTTGCGTCCTCGACAGCTGCCGAAAGCGTGACCGTATCGACGCCGTCCGCCACCGCCTCGGGTTTGCTTGCTCCCAGGAAGCTGACCCTTAGGGTTGCCGTGTTCGCCTTGAACTGTACGGTCTTCGACTTCCCTGGATCGCTCAGGGATGCTTTCGCAACGACATGGGCGGCACCGGACGAGATAGAGGCCACCAGGATGACCGTGGCCACACCGCTTGCATCCGTAGCGGACGTGGTAGCGCGAGAGCCGTTGAGCGTACCAAGGTCAGTGCCCCACGAGACCTGCGCGCCGGCGCCGGCAGCATTGCCGAAAGCGTCTACAACAGAGGCCGTGAGAGTGACCACGTCGAGTCCATCGGCCACCGCTTCGAGCTTATTCGCGGACAAAACCGAAATTTGGTACGTGCTGGCGTCTGCCTTAAATTGCAGAAGTCTCACTTTTCCAGGATCGCTCGAAGAAGCCTTGGCACCCACGTGAGCAGTGCCGGACGCCGTAGGAGCCCGCAGCACCACCGTGGCGACACCATTTGCATCGGACAACGAAACCGCACTCGACGCACCGTTGAAGCTTCCCACGTCCGTAGTCCAGGTCACCTGTGCTGCGGCGCCTGCCGAGTTTCCGTTCGCATCCGCCACTGTCGCCGTCAAGGTAATGGTGTCTTGGCCATCCGCCAGTCCTTCAGTCTTGCTGGCGCCAAGTACTGTGACCTGATAGGTGCTGGCGTCGGGCTTGAAGAAAACCGTTTGCGTCTTGCCGGCGTCGCCGCCGCCCGCATATGCACGGATGGTGGCCAAGCCCGATGTCGTCGGTGCCTTGAGGACAATCGACGCCTTTCCGCTGGCATCCGATGTTGAGGCACCAGCTGTGGCGCCATTGAACGTGCCCAGATTGGTCGCCCAAGAGATCTGCGCGCCGGCGCCAGCCAAGTTCCCATGGGCATCCTTCACGGTCGCCGTGAGCGTCACCAAGTCGCCGCCATCCGCCACTGCCTCGGTCTTGCTCACGTCCAGAACGCTGACACGATAACTATTCGAGTCAGCCGTAAACGTTAACGCCCGCACCAGGCCAGGATCATTTATCGACGCCTTCGCGCCTACATTTGCCGTTCCCGCCGCAGTCGGCGCCTTCAGGACAATTGTCGCGGTGCCGTTGGCGCTCGACATCGAAGTGGCAGCAGAAGCCCCGTTGAAAGTACCCAGGGTTGTCGACCAGCTTACCTTCGCGCCGGCGCCGGCCGAATTGCCGTTCGCATCTTCGACGGTCGCCGTCAACGTTATCGTGTCGACCCCATCCGCCGTCCCTACGACCTTGCTGGCATCCAGGACCATCACCTTAAAAGTCGACGCGTCAGCTTTGAAGGGCACGGCCCTGACCACCCCTGGATCGGTCGCGGACGCTTTCGCACTTACGTGCGCCGTTCCCTGCGTCGTGGGCGCCGTCAGTGCGATCGTCGCAATGCCACTGGCGTCGGAGTTCGACGTAGCAGACCGCACGCCCCCAAAGCTCCCCAGATCCGTCGACCAGTTGACCGGGGCTCCCGCGCCTGCCGCGTTTCCATGTGCGTCTTCGACCCTTGCCGTCAAGATAATCGTCTCGACACCGTCGGCCACACCTTCAGGCTTGCTGGCGTTCAGCCCTTTAATCCGGAACGTGCTGGCGTCGGCCTTGAACAGCACATTCCCGCCCTTCCCCGGATCGTTCACGGACGCCTTCGCGCTCACATGAGCAGTGCCGGGCACCGTAGGCGCCATCAGGACGATTGAGGCCTGACCCGAGGGATTTGAGACCGATGTGGCCGTGGACGCTCCGTTGAAGCTGCCCAGGTCTGTGACCCAGGTGACTTGAGCACCGGCTCCCGCGGAGTTGCCATTCGAATCCTGCACCGTGGCCGTCAGGATGACGGTATCCATTCCATTTGCGGCTGCTTCGGTCACACTGGAGGTAACCTGCGCGACGCGGGCCACCGCCGGGTCGACCTTGAACGACACCGTGGACGATTCACCCGGATCGACGGGCGACGCCTTGGCCATAACTCTCGCGATGCCGGCCGCGCGAGGTGCCGTTACTACAGTAGACGCTTTGCTGCTGGCGTTCGTCTTGCTGGTGGCGGTGGACAATGTCCCCAGGTCGGTTGACCAAGCGACGTTCACACCCGACCCGACAAGATTTCCGTTCGTATCGCTGACAGTTGCCGTGAACGTCACGGTGTCGTTACCGTCGGCCAGGCCCTCAAGTTTGCTTGCGACCACCACTCCGACACGGGCCCCGGCCGAATTCGCGATGAGGGGAACTTCAAGGGTGCGATCAGCAGCCCCAGGCGCACTCGCAGTCAACATTGCTACACCTGCGGCCGTGGGGGCGGTATAGCCAGCCGTTGCCACACCGCGAGCATCCGTCTTTGACGACGTCCCGGACAGATTGCCGAAGTCCGCACGCCAAATAACCTCTGTCCCCTCGGGCACGGGCATGCCCGCACTATCCAAGACCACCGCGGTTATCTGCGCCTTCGAGGCTCCGTCAGCAATCAAGGTCGGAGGATTCGACACCAAGCTCGTGATGGCAAGAAGGTTGGTCGCAAACATGCCCGTCGCGCCCGCAGTAAAGGTCTGTCCGATCAAGGCCTCCACCGCGGCCTGCCCAGCAGTCAGGCTGGTCACCACCGCATATGCCTCGCCATTTGCATCAGTCGTGTCCGACTTCTCGCGAAACATCCCTGCGCCCCCCAATGTCCATTCGACTGGTTGTCCCGAAATGCCCTCCGCCTGGACTCCTTTGACAGATGTCGTGAACCGGATACTGTCCACACCATCCGACTTCGCATGGGGCTTCGCCCCCTGCACACGAACAGTGAACGGGTTGACGCTCACGTTCATCACATTGGAGGTGGCTTTCTGGCCTTTGCGGTCGACCAGGCTTGCAAAGAGCTGATAGCTGTTCTGACCGCCCACCACGTACTTCGGCATCGTCAGCTGAGCCGAGGTGCTTCCACTGTACGGCGCGACGAAAGGCGCGGCGCTCCCACTCCACTGCACCTGGTACGTGCCCGCGGTTGCGCCCTCGACCGTGACCGGGAAAGGCACCGTGACATCGGGATAGCCGCTCAAGTTGTCGGGCAGCTTGATGGAGGCACCGACTTCCTTTTGGTACTCCAGCACGATCTCGTTGTTGCGTTCGACCAGGTCGTACCGCATGGCACTCAGCTTTCTGGTGGCCCCGACTGCTACAGCCTCAAGTTGACGCGCCAACGGCACACCCAGAGCGTACTTCAGCCCTACTTTGATGGCCGTATCAGAGAGCCCGCCCTGGCCGAACCGACGTTCGACGAGCAGCGACACTGCGGGCACGGGCGTATAGGACGCACCCAAGGTCCATGCGCTGGGATTGCGCTGACGATCGTTCTGGCCAAAGAGCCCAACCTCATCGCCGTAGAATTTTTCGTACATTACCTTGGCGCCCAGCTGCGGAATCTGAGGCAGCGCCCCCTCCAGCCGAAAATCAAAGCCGGACGCAGGGCGTTCCTTGTAAGCATCGAGATCCGGGGAAGATTTCCACCCGCTTTGACGTAAATAGCCGTTAGCGCTGAACTTGAGATAGTCCGTCCACACCTCCGCCCCAACGCCCAGGCGCCGATGTCCGCGTTCCGGATTGGTGTCGAGGAACGCATTACCGCCGACCATCAGCCCATCCATGAACCTTCGATAGCCAATCCCAAGGTTTATCGTGGTGCGGTACGAGTCCGTCAGCAAGTTGGTACGCCGGACACCCAGCTGGCCAAACAGCAGATCCTGCTCCCTGTCCACGAAGGGATACAGAAAGTCCAGCGCGCCCCCCTGCCGTTGCAGGGTGATTTTGGCGGTGCCGAACCGCTGCAGCCACGCCTGCGCCGACGACGTGGCCAGGCCAGTCGCACGCCCTTCGGCCCACATCGAGAAGTCAGCGCTCGAACCGGGGGGCTCCGTCCGTCCGCTGTCCTGCCCTGCTTGGGCGCCTGCCATGACGTCGCGCGACTCGGCCATTCGGAATCTGTCAATTGTCCGGTCAGCCGCGTCCGAGCCGCCCTGGGCGGAAGGGGTCCACGGCAAAGTGGGGGCGCCCTGCGGCCCTCCGCGATTCTGACTCTCCGGCGCCGAGGGAATGCGATCGGTTCGTGGTGCCCGTGAGACCAGCTCTGTTGACGGTCCTAAGGTGCGAGGCGGGGTCGCGCAGCTCGCCAAGAGTGCGGCAGCCACGATGCTGCAAATGATCCGTTTCATTGGAAGTTCCGAGGTTTACGTGACCGGTGGCCTGCACGCTGGCGTCGAGCCGGCTCGCATGCGTTCCGACCGGGAAAATTGGTCTGTTCTTTGGTGACGGGTGCGTTTGCGCGAGTGGCGCGGACCGGGGTGTCACGGCTGACCACCGAAGACAGTCGCCTGATGTGGGACGAGTCAGTCGAGCAACGCACGCAATCACCTGGTCATCAACTGAATTTCAATGATGAATTGTATGGTTACTTCATACTTACATCTGAGGCACGAGGCACGATATTTGGTGGTTCGAAATATCGACTCAGAGCGGCACGCGACGCGAGCTTGATCGGCGCGTCGAGCATGCCAACCCAGTTAACTGAACGCTACGGGTTGTAAACTGAGTTACATAATCAGGCTTTGACCAGCCGCGCAGTGCAAATAACACCAATGTCGCTCAAAGTTCGACAACGTCACGCTCTTGATGTGCTCGTTCAGGCCCCCCATGGAGCCTCAGTGGACTCGCCTGCGGCCGCACGCCGAATGAGTCAGAACAGGAGCGTCTGTGTGACAGGCTTTGCTAAACGACGTTGTTATCGAGCGGCCGTCAGACGCGACGTCGCATTTCTCCATCGAGGCCCTTTGACCATCTCTGGGAATAAACTTTGAACACCATAATTGCCCCTGCATATCCGTACGACGGGTCGTCGAGCCTTATTGTGCGGACCTACCTCTCCACGTCCTATCTGACTAGTGCCGCGCTGCTGGCCAGAAAGGCCTACGCGATCGAAGTCGTCGCCGTGCGACTGCCTGAGAGCGCCCCAATCCTCGTCGATGAAATGGAGATTGTGGAAAGAATTGGAGTTCTGCAGCGCACCGAACACCATGCCTACGCCAGCTCCGCGATCGTCATGAGCGCGCTGGGCCTCGAAGCGTTCGTGAACGAACTATTTGCAGATTGTGAGGCAGCAGGAGCAGGCAACTTGTTTGGGTTGAGCGGCGATCAGGCCGAGAAGTTGGCTCTTGTTTGGAGCCCACCACAGCTCAGCAGCGAGCACGGTAGCTCTCGGAAGAAGTATGCCGACTTCGAACGCGAATCTGCGCTCCGCAAGTACGACCGAGTCCTGACCGCTTTAAACCTGCCGGCACTCGACAAAAGCGCGAAGCCGGTTATGGCAATGCGAACGCTGATGGAGTTGCGCCACGCCCTCGCACACTACAAGTTGGCCGCTCACACCGCGGGCGAGCAGGGCGAGCGAAGCGCGCTGTCTAAGCTCGAAGAGGAGTTGCAGCAATATTTCGTTGACCATGACCAGCCCATTCACAATCCGATGACCGGCGAGCACAACTCCTATTTTCCAGACCGTGTGATCGGGCACGCCGTCGCTGAGTGGAGCGTGCAGACGGCGGTCGCCTTCCTGCTGCACGTCCAAGCGCGGTTGTCCGTGACTCCTCGCCAAGGCGACCGTTGGCCCACGACAGACATGGAGATGACTCGCTTCGAGGAGCGAGACGCAGCCTCTAACCCCACCGCCGACGTCTCTCCAAGGTGGTCGTAGGGGGCGGCAAGAATTCTATTACCCAAAAACAATGAGGCGGGCGGCGTCTAGCAAGCCCATCGACACAGGAGCAAAAGTGGCAAATCACGAAAAATCATATCTCCAGCATTTCGGCGACCACCTACGCGACCAGGCGAACCAGCGAGGAGCCAACTTCGAACGATTCGACTTGGATGGCCAGGATTACAAAGTTCTCGCTGACTTGATCTTCACAAACTACGATTACTTCGTGCTGGTGGAAGGCAAAAACTCTGAGAAGGAGCTTGGCACTGAGAGAAGGAAGGCAGAACGCGTTAGCCGGCTCTGCAGTGGCCTCGCTGCCAACCCTGCGATGTTAGCGCTCCATGATGCCTGCCACTTCATCGCATGGAGAAACTCAAAGTCGACCAAGCTAGAACTCGACGTTTATCGCAAACAGATCTGCACGACAGCAATGCTCGGCACTAAATGCCCATTGCCACCGCCGGACTCAAGCACGGCCGAACCCTTTAAGCTAAGAAAATTTTCTGACGGGTTCTTCCATATGCCGCCTCCTCCGACGTTCGCGATACATCGATCTGACTTCGAGGAGTACGTCCGCTGGCTGGTGACGACGGTCACTGCGGGCGATTCGTCTGAAGTCGAGCTTGTGGGACGAACGTACGATGCGGACGGTGATGCCATGGCCGTCACCCTGCCATCATTGGCGTTGGTATACGACTTACTCGACGAGCATCGCAACAACCTTGATAGATCATCAGGGATGGATGGTCCCTAACCCTGCGGCGGTGTCACCCCACCACCCCGTGGCAAGCAAAACTTGACCGGGCGAGTTCGAACGACTCCATTGCCAACGGCTCGCAGGTGTCTAGGATATCGGGTCGATTTAATTAACAATGTAGTCTCCTACAACGCGCAAACCGGTGGGAAAAGCCCAGCGGGTCCAATCTAAGCCATGTCGACATCAAAGCCTAAAAGCTCCAAACTCATCTTCACGAGCACGGTTCACCCCATCCACTTCAAAGATTTGTCGGGTCACAACTTCGAGCGCATGGTCTTCGCAACGCTCTTGCGCATGCGGCCATGGCGGCGGCTGAACTGGCACGGGCAAACCGGCGGCGACGAAGGACGCGACATCATCGGCGTCTGCGAGGATGAACTTGGCAATGAGACCACTGTCGTGATCGCGTGCGCGAACTGGCAGAAGTTCACGCTGGCCAAAGCCAAGAAAGACATCAACCGACTGACGAGCACGCAAGCCAAGCCGCCCCATGAGGTCATCGTGATAGCCGGGGGGAACGTGAGTGCCGAGACCAAAGACAACTGCAAGACCCATGCGGACTCCAAGAAGATCACGATTTGCCAGGTGTGGTCTGGCCCGGATTTCGAGGAGCACCTGCGCTTTCACGCGCCGTCAGTACTTAACCGCTTCTTCTACGGGGAAGAGTTGCCCGACGACGAGGCGGAGCTTCGCAAGTTCATGCTGGAGCTCGATCCTGCGACCGCGAAAGAGGCTGGTTTGCTTGTCGCGCGGCTGTTCAACCGGCCTGCTTTTCAAACGCCTATCTACTGTGAGAGCTCAATGCCGGCATTCAGGCAGGCCATCGCGGACACCATAGGGGCCCTTAACACCGGCATTTGGCGCGACCGCGAGGGGGCGATCATTTCGCGCGTGCCGCCAAGCCACGTCTTCCCGGACGCGCGTGTCTCGGCGGGGCTCACGAGTTGCTCGAAGAAGCTCAACACGCTGCGCATGACGCTCGACGAAGGCATCAGGACGAACGCCATCCGGCCCTGTCAATGCAACAACCCGCTTTGCACGACCCACGAGATCGACCCGCCTTACCACGAACGGCTCGAGCAGGAGCGAGCCGAGGCGCTTCGGCAGGCCGCTGACGCTCTCGCCCTTCTGGGCGTTCAACTATCCTGACCAAGCGCTTGCGTGGCGAGGTCGAAGAGGCCGAACGCGTTGGCGCCGCCGGCGCTCCTGTGCATTGGCGAGACATCCGCTATCACGGCAGTCAGTCAAGGGGGGCTTGAGTATCATCCACCGCCCTTCTACTTGAGAGGTGCGCGGCAAGCTCAGTCACCGACCACATCGGTAAGGTCCTATGGATGATGCTGTGGCAATTGGAACAAAGGATCGCAAGATGCTCGAAAGACGTCGTTTCGCTTTCGCTACGACCGGCCAAAGGCTTTAAGTGATGCACCTCGCAAAATCCTGTACCTAGTTCGCCGTACGCAACTCGAAAGTCGAACCGGCAAGCTTCGCAAGCAAGCCGGCCCGTAGCCTCCAGAATGTCCCTTTTTTTTGCTTCGGCGAGTGCCGAGTCGCGTTCGCGGACAAGATGCTCAGTTAAATGAGTGCCCCCTTCCTCACCGTGTGAGTGGTGCGGTAGCTCTTTAAACATATGCAGCCCGCGAATCGAATCATCATCGGCTGGCGCCAGGAAGTGAGCCTCTAATTCAGTTGGAGAGGCACATTTTCGGGCCTCGTATGCAAGAAGCACGTCGACCGGAACTCGTACGTAAGCTGTCCCCTCACTGGTCGAGGTATCCGGCTTCACTACAAAGCCGACGGTTGCCCCATCTTCCCAAATGACTGCGTAAAGCGGCTCACCGTGCTTCGTGTAATTAATACGTGCGCGATGCGCGAACAAGCCAGGCGCGCCGTCATTGCGTCCATACAGCGCGTTATTTAGTGAAGTGTGACCACGCGCTTTTCGCCACCGCGTCTTCGTATGCACGGCTCGGTAGAAGATGGTTATCGATGTCATAGCCCCCCTCAGGTGAGTTTGGAACATGTTAGCGCTCAAATCTCACATGAGCAGGCGCGCAAGGACGTGACTCTCGTTGTGCTCCCCCATGGGGGAGGCAGACGCCGCTGGGGCATAGGGTCAGGTGGTGATTTTCTCGCACCAAAGCCGCCGATCTGTGCATGTGGCAGCTGCCACATGGACGTCCCCCCCAGAATAAACTTCGACACCTCGAATAGGACTTCAAGAGCAGAGCTATGCTGAGGTAGGTCGAGCAGTAAGTTGAATTCCATCTTCCAGCAGCTGCTCGAGGGCGACCTCTCTTGTCAAGGGTTGACCTACAGCCAAGTCAACGAGACCCCGGGCAGCGCGGCGCGCTAAGCTGCGAGCCGTAAGCCGCTCTTTGGTCGAGATCGGGTTGAGGTCGGCCCGACCGTGGATAAAGGCACTTCTAAGATCGAAAATTTGGCGAAACTGCGCAGCAGCGTCACCGTCGCCGACGAGGGCCGCAAGCCGGACCGCTACACGCTCTGTCGATTTCATGCGAGCTCTCGGATTGGCGCGGTCTTTCCTTGGACGGTGATCATCAACATGCCCCACGGCCGCCTCAATTGCAGTTATGTGAGCGAGGAACTCATCTACACCGTTTGCCTGAAAGGCACGTACCAAGAAGTGTTGAACTGGCGTGTCAAAGAGGGGAGAAGTCTGCGCTAGTTGCACGCTCGCCCACGCCGATTGGTTCATGAGCGGCAATTCCTCGAAGACTGCTTCGTAAAAGCCAACTCGAGCAGGCGCCTCAACCTCATGCTCGCCACCCCACCGATCGGTCCAGAATTCGGGAGAAAAAGTGAGATTGTCGGCCGATGGTGGCTCAGCTGGGAGCTTGAACGGGTCCGAATCGACTGTGTAAATCCAAGGAATCTGAAATCCGAAGATGTTCGTCCTGGGCATCGCGGTCCATCGTTCCCACGGAGCCAATAGGAGGAAAAACACGGCGTCGGCAACTGCTTCTGGCCAACCATTCTCATGGGGATGCACTGCCCCCCAGTCAGGATTGAATGGTTCCTCAAAGAACGGCGAAGCGCGACCAGAAGGAGAGTCTCGGACGAGTATCTCTTCGCGAACTACCAGCCATTGGAGTTGGCAGAGACTTTCGAGATCCAATTTGCCAGATGGGTGATGTGCCGCCACACGGTCAACTTCGAAGGCCATAGCAAGCTCCTCCCGTGAAAAGCTGCGGACGGTCGCCGTACCAAATTCGAGCCGAGGTAGTTCACCTGCCAGATCAAGAGGGCAAAAGTGCGTTCGCTGTTGCACTGTACTCTGGCACGCACCGATCAGCTGTGAAGCCACAGTCCGCAGGTCCAAGTCCACCCTATCCGGGGCGCCGCCAAGCGGAAGCCCCAGCGTTTTCAGAGCATTGCTGAAAGCAAACGCATCGCTGAATCCTCGCTTGTCGCTCCGAACATACGGCTGACAAGCTTCAATGACGCGCTTGAACTCTGGCATGGACCAAAGGTCATCGTAAGGGCTGCGCACCGCAGTCCAGAGACTTTGCAGGCATGTGAGGAGATACTGATCCAATTCTTCGCTCAGCTCGTAAAGTCCGGCACTAAAACCGTGCCATTCAATAGCGAGGTCGCCCTAGGCGTCCTCGACATACGTACGCAATGGCCTGCAGAGGCCGCGCTATTTTAGATCGGCACTGGACATGCCTCCCTCAGGCGTCGTGTGGCGATCTCTGCGAACTCCTAGTCCCGTCCAAGCCGCCATGGAGTTGCGCAAGCCGCGTAGTGCCTCCTCGCTCTCCGGGAACTTTGAGGGGTCGATAGCTTGACACCGAGCCCATGCGACATCAATACCGATGAAGTCCTCAATTGCATCCCTATAGAAGCGGCTGCTTTCTGTGGTGAATCGGTCGCCTGAAGTATGGCTCAGGACCCTCTGCTTCATGCGCACAACAATGCGCATGAAGCCTTCATCTGTCTCGATCATCCTGGCGACCCAGTCTCTCGGTTCATCGAGGGACCCGGAATAGTCTCGCCACCTGTAAAGCTGAAAAATAAGATCTGGGTCGGCTATTAATGCTCCGTCTCCCTCCGCAGCGCGCCCCCTCACCAGGGTCAACCACTCACTCTTCAGAGCCTCGACGGAATCATGGTCCAACTTGGGATCAAAATCACTGCGGAATCGCTCTTTGCGCTTAGTGTTCAACTGGATAAGGGTCGCAGCGACGGACAACGATTTGCTGGTGCGAAGCGCCTCCACCACCAGGCTACGTCGTCCGGCCTCCGGCACGCGTCCCAACACTGCGTTCACCGCCATCGCCATTGAAAAAACCGGAGATCTGAATTGGGAGCCGGCATGTTGATCCCGGAGCTTCTCTGCGATTCCAAACATGACCGAGATCAACCCGGCGGCATTGTCCGTCGGGAGCCGCTCGGCAGCTTCGTATAGTCTCTCAGCGAGCGCAGGCAGCAAACCTTCGTTTTCAAGTTCGAAGATTGACCCGGCTAATCCCTCCTGCGTCTCTGTGGCGGCAAGGAATGCAGAGAAGCGCTGCTCGGACATTTCGCCATCCGCCGTCTGCAGTTCGAAGTACCGCGAGAAGTGCCGAATTGAGCAAATCCGCTTACCTGCACTCCATGGTGCTCGTGATTCGCGCGTGGTAATGACACCCCCAACAGCATTTGCAAGAGGGGGAAAGAGATGGCGGATCGTCACTCGAGCGATAGCACGGCGCTCATCCGGAACGTTCTCTAACAGCCGCTCTTCTGCAGCCTCGTCTTGTTTCGGCTGTTCTTGGCTCCTCCGGCCGAGCTCCTGCAACAGAAGTCCTCTCTCTCGAAAGAGCGAGCCGTGGAGACTAGGTTCGAACACCCGGAGGGTCTCTAGGACCAGAAAATCCAATATATTCACCTCGAACGCATCATTGGCCCCATGCAATGGCAGATGCGCGGCAACGGACGAGATAAGTCGGCGCGCGTCTCGGAGGTTGCGCAGCCGCGGCTGGATACAGTCGACCAAGGCTGTACTCCACTCAATCTCGGAAAAACCATTTTCTTCTGTCGCGTAGAGTCCTGCTACCTCGGCCAGCTCCTCCAGAAAGATGCGACGCACAGCCGCGACCGGTACTACCGGCAGGTCGAAACTCGCCTGCACTATCTTTTCCAGGAAGGCGCGACCGTCGTTGTCGGCAACAGGATCAAGTGCTCGCTCCACGATGTTGAGCTGAAACAGCAGGACGAAGACGATGTTAGGCAAGTTAGCGTTGGCCTTAACTTGGCGCAGGAGCAGTCTGATTTGCTCCGGCTCCAGCCTGTCGATGTCGTCCACAAAGACAACCAGCGGACGATCCAGCTTACGAAGACGAGTCTCCAGATCTCCGCGCACCTTGTCTAACGGGTCACCAGACCTATCACGGCCGTGGTAAACCATTAGGCGCCCGACCACGGTCATGCAAATTGCTAAACCAGCGAGGGTAGCCGCCACCGTAGTAACCGCAGGCATATCAGAGCCTACTGCCGAAGCCACAGCAATCACCGACGCGCTAGTCAGGACAGTCGAGATTCCTTGACTATTCCCTCCCGCCGCCTTAATGGGCTTCGCGATGCCGCTTACGATCGCCCCGTAGCGCCGCAATGCTTCAGCGCGGCCTCGTGCAGCCTTCGACTGGTCGCCCCCGAGGCGATCTGCGATCTGTCCAAAGAGTTCACGGACTATCGCATCGCTATCGCCCCACTGCCACGGATTGAAATCGAGCCAGTCTGCACCTTGCCGTCTCTCATCGAGCCGCTCAGCGATTAGATTTTTAAGGGATGACTTGCCAAAACCCCAGCCCCCTCGAATGGCGAACACCCTGCCCTCGCGCGAATTGCGCTCCGACAACACGCCCGCTAAACGGCCAGCGAAGTCGGCCCTCTTCAGCCGGTCTTGGGTCACACTCCTAATCGGTGCATCTGCGCCCATTCCAGGGTCCGGTTGTTCGGCTCTCATAGCCTTCGCGCTCATCTTGGCCGCGCGGCGCGCCCACCATTTCCTGAGTCCGATCATTTGTCTCCGTTCACCTAAATTTCTTCGTTAACCGAAAAGACGCCCAGTTGCATTGCTTTGAATCGTTGCGGAATAGCCATGCGCCGTAGAAACGCTTCAAGCTGCTGCTCACCATTCCCGTTCATATGTTCGATGCCATCGACCGCCACGGACCAAATGGCGGCGTCCCACAACTGTTCACGTTCGGATGCCGATGCAGCGAGGAACTCGCGATGCGCATGATGTCCTCCCGTTTTGGAGGAAGGCGTCTTCCCCTCTCCATGTGCGAAAGGTATGTCTGTGCCCGCCAGAGCCTAGCCCGAGCCAGTATCCAGCGCGCGCACGACGTCAAGGAAGTCGAGATCCGTATAGAGCATCGTCGTTCGTGGGTCCTTATGCCTCATCGCCTTGGCAACGAGCCTCAGCTCATTTCCTTGAAGCGTCAGCGTAGTACCCCGGGTGTGACGAAGCCAATGGGTCGAAGCGCGCCGCAAAATTGCCGCTTCAGGCGACTTTGCTCCAACCCACTTCGCTGCTTCATCGAACTCCTGGCGGACGATGGCCCACACGCTTTGCCGCGTGCGCACCGACTTCCACATTGTCCGCCCGCGTCGTGCGCGCGCAGAGGTGTGCACCATCGCGTCTTGGGATGCAGCAGTGTGAGGCGACAGCACCAAGCCGTAATCCTCATCGTAGGCGGGGATCTCTGGAAGTTCGAACGCCTTGCGGTACCGGAAGAATGCCTGCATCACGTCCGAATCCAAGGGCACGATTCCAGTACCCCCCCCTTTTTGGTGGGAGATTTTCAGCGCCCAGTAGTGGCGCGCCGTCTTGGGATCGGGCACGACATGTACATCTGTCATGTTCGCCTGTGCAAGCTCGTTAGCACGCAGGCCCGTGCGCTCCAACAAGCAAAGCACGAACGCATTTCGCCAGTACGTCAGATGGTCTCGTGCCGTGCGGCGGGACCGCGTATCCATGTGCTGGCGAACCAGCTCAAGCGCATCTGGCGGCACCGCGCGCCCGCCACGATTCTCTGCGGTTCGAGGGGAGCGTGTCGCGGCGGCGAACGGATTGGTAGCCCTGTAACCCGCCTCCTGCCAAAAACTGAACAGTGTGTTCAGAATCCGCACAGTCGCCGCGATCGAGCTCTCGCCAAGTTTTCCCTTTCTGAACGGCGTCCAATCGGCATGGTCCGGCCGCAAGCCAGAAGGGCAAGCAAATTCGCTGACGCGCTTCCGCAAAAACGAAAGGTAGGCTGCGACTTCCTGATAGGTCCAATGGCGAAGCGGCGCAACGCCAAACCGTGTGCAGTACCAGTAGAGGCGACGCTGTTCTCGGCGATACGTGGCGAGCGTCGCTGGCGAAACAGGCCGGGCAGCCAAGATAGCAAGCCACACTTCAATCGCCTCCCAGTCATCTTGCACGTTTCCGAGCAGATGCGCTGTCGGGGGCGCGGGAGCTACAGAACTCGACGCACCGGTGATGAGGTCATTCACTCTTGTCCTCCAACTGCCGCCGCATAGCGTTCAACTGCTGGCGATGGCTGTCCACCAGCGCATTCGTATTGCGTAGAGCCTGGTCACGCGCGGCTATCGTCCTTTCGGCTGCCCTCAATTTGTCCTCAACGTCGCGCGTCTCCTTCCGGATCGCGTCGACTCGCAGCAGGTTGGCACGATTGTCGGCCGCGGCGCGCTCCTGCGTCAGCTGAATACCCTCGGTGAGCTGCCGGACTGTCTCTTGGAGTTCACGAAAGGCCTGCTGCATGCCTGCGAGCTCACCGCGCGCGGCCACGGCGTCGGCCACAGCAGCATCTCGCGCGCGAAACGCTGCATCAGCACGAGATTCAATTTCGGATGCACGTTGCCGAAGCCGTTCTACCTCCAACTGCTGCAATGCAGCCAGTTCGGCGGCCGAGTTCAACGCGTCCTCGCTACGGCGCGAAGCGCCAGCGCGCGCTGGGGCGGCGTCTGGCGCCGTCAACTGGATCTGATGGAGTCTAGGCATTGCCTGCGCGCCGCCCTTTTCGGCTTGGGGATGTCCATCTTGCCGCGCACGATAAGCAGAAAGCTCCGCCTGCACGGTCGTTGAAGACGGTGCACGGTCAGGGGCCAATGGGCGCAGCAGCTTTTGGAAAGTCTGCGCACCATAGACCTGGCCCGTGACTTCCACGACCAGGGGAATGAACGCGCGAAGAAATTCCCGATTGTTCGCACCAGGCATGGCCGATTCTATGGCCTGTACGCCCCGCGCGATAGGACGCGCTAGGTCATCGGGTAAAGGCAGGATGCTCGGGCGCGCCATTAGCGGTCCAAGACTCGCGGTTTTGAGGGAAGCGAATCCGCGCCTGGTTGCAATCGAAGGAGCAATCCGGAGCCCGAAAGCGCCTGCCATAAGACATCCGACCGGCTACGCCTAAGCTCCGTGGTGAGCAGGAGGTCATCATGACGGAGCGCAACGTTCACAAGCAGTTCGCCGGTCGGTGTGTGCGTGGCTGCCGACCGCCGTGTTGCGGCATCGGAGGCGCGTGCCAAGGCGCCTTCGAGTTCCTTGATGACGGCAGTAGTCGTTGGCACGTTGGGGAGACGTTGCAGGTAGGCGACTGCATTCTCGACCGCTAAGCGCAGAATGGCGGATTGATTGGAGTCTGAATTCACGTTTGTCCGTCCCGCGCTAGTCGCAATTGTGGCCAAGAATTAGTACCAGATCGTCACCGATCGGCATCCTCGACGCCCTACCTGGACCCAACAACACATCCATGTTTTGCCGAGTCGCATCGATTGGATATGTAGCTTGCCTCAACGACTTTAGGTGCACGCTGTTGACGGTCAAGCCGTGCTTGGCCAAGTACGCGGAATATGCGGATTGATGCTCGCGGTATTCATCGTTGCTGCCGAAATAGTCCATAGTTGGATTCTTGCAGCCAGCACAGAATTCCTCATCCGCGATGCCTGCCGCGATCAGTGATCCAGTCTCGTTGAGCGGCAACAGAAAGCCCCATCCGTCCAGCGTTTCGCAGCTGAATCCGCCGCAGGTAAAACCGCGTATCGCTTCCCAGCCATCGCCATCCCGCTGTATGCAGGAAAAGATAATAGCGGTAGGCCGATCAGCATCCAGGCTGGCTTCGATCCTCGAAATCATAGGGCTTGAGCTTCCTTGGGAGCCGTATGAGCGCTCGGGGAATCCACGCGTCGGAAGAGCTCACGCGCAGCGCGAACAAAATCCTGCGCATTAAGGTGCTGGGGATTTGGCCAGATGTTCCACCATGAAATCGCCGACACAGCATCAGCGTCGGAAGTCGCCTCGACGACCTGACGCATCTCTTCCACAATGGTCGGTCTGCGAGGATCCGCTGCATCCAAGCGGTCGTCGGGGCACAGCGTCTCGTAAATGGTCTGAAGACGCTTCGGAAGCGTGCGCCGGCGACGTGCTTGAGCAAGCTTGACCGCCTGCTTCGCCTCGACAGCCGGGATTTGCCACTTTTCGCAGAACTCATAGGCGGGATCGTTCGGCTTGCCGCCATAGCTCCAGCTGCCGTCCGGAAATCGGACGATCGTCCACAATTGCTCTTTCATGCTGATAATTCCTAATTGGTGGGCGAGTGCGCACGCTTCAGCGCGGCCTCGATCAGCCGCAGGTCTTCATCGCTGGGTTCGTGATCCAGGTGGACAATGGCCGCTTTGCTGTAGCTCGCGTCTCGTTGTACCGCGATCAGGCCAAGTTCTTCGCAGAACACGGTTGAAACGATTTCAGAGGTCGCGGTCACCTTAGGCGCATCGTCTTGACGATGCCTGCCGTCGACTTCAGCGCCTATCGCTAAAGTCTGCTTTCCGCCGCTCATTGGGCCAAACGGAAGGAGATAGGTGTCTCCATCTGGTCGACAGATTTCCAGAAAATTGGTGTGATCATCATTGCTCGGCGCATGACATGCAATCTCCTTGATCAGCGCTTCAAACCGGACCCGATCCTGCATCACGTTGCACTGCGTCGTCGCGTTGTGCCACAGCATAAAGACGCCATGAGCGACCGCCGCGCGCCGGGACTGCTCCGCTGGATCCGGATCTGCCGCCTTGGCGGCAAGCATCCGCAGCTCGCGCTCCGCGGCGGCGGTTAGCTGCTTGTAGGTCCAAGAATTCTTCATGAATGTTGATCCTGTTAAGGGCAGGTCATCGCGTGGGAGAGTCAGGGATTTCGCGCTGCGCCCCTGCTAGCGCGCCGATCTCCCCGAGCACTTCGTTCATCATTTCCCCATGTTCGCTGGGCATCTTGCCCGTGAGCATGAGGGCTGGAGGAATGGCCCCAAGCATTGCCACCATGGGCACAACGACGTACAGAGACGAAAAGTGAAATCTAGTCGTGCTATTGGGAATAGCCAGCCAAGCCACCAATGCCAGCACGCCAAGAAATACGACGAACAACGCTACCCCCGCCAAGTAGGTGAGGCGCACTTCCCGCCACCAAGCCGCGCGATCAGCCCGTACCTTTTCCTTGAACAGCATGTATGCCTCTTGCTGCGACGATTCCATTTTTTCCTCAAGATCGGGGCTAACTATCGATTGGTGATTTGCGCCGACGACCTCAGGTCGAGGGCGACCCCGCTGCGCGATCAAGCGCCGCCCACAGCGCCGGATCTGCAATGCGCTGCCTGGTATCGGCCGGCATCGAATGGGCGCCCTTGTCCAGAGCCGCCAGCGCGGCAGCCTGGTCGGCGCCATCCAGCACTCGGGCCACGACCAGATGGAACACCGGAATCTGCACGTTCCACGGGTCAGGCTCGCCGGAGAGCCAGGGCCGCAGGTGGTCGGCCACCGCCTGGTACCCGGCCAGCACGCGGCGCAGCTGCGCCAGGGCTTGGCGCACGGCGCCGGCCTGGCCAGGCTCCAGCGTCACCGTGAAGCCTTCGCGGTAGTCCGTCACTCCCGGGGCGTACCTGGCCATAAACGGCGATTGCGCGGCGCAGGTGAGCACGTCGCCCTCGATGCGGATTTCGTCCAGGTCAAAGCTGAGTCGCTCGTCCACGTCCACGCCCAGAGTCGCGCCCCGGTCGCGGTCCTGACCGGTGGCCTGGGCGATGGCCCGCGCCGTGGCCGATACGTGGATATCAATCTGGTCGCGCCCACCGGAGGGATGCACGTTGATGACCAAGCGGTCGCCCACGATCAGAAAGCCGTCGTGGTGGCGGATGGGGCTTACCAAAGGCGTGGCTTCGGCCATAGCTTGGGCCGGGGCTTTGCGTTGTGCCGCCGCCGGCACGAGCGCATCCGGTACTACGCCCGGAGCGGGCGCAAACGCCAGCGAGGCGTATTGCGACGCGTGATCGAGCTGGGCGGTGATCCAGGCGGCGTGCAGCGCGGCCGCCTCGGGTACCACGAACACGGGCGCGCGGACCCAGCCGTCAACCTTTTCGCCCATCCAGGCGCTTTCAAACAGCCGGTCGACGTGCCGCTCGGATAGCCCTTCGGCCACCAATTCCCCCGCCGAGCTGAGGTTGCAGTAGGCCTCGTCGAGTTCCTGGTAGGCGGCCGGGAACATCGAGTGCAAAGCGCGTTGGATGGCCAAATGCGCGGCATCGCGGCCGCCCGCGTGCACGAAGATCGTGAATGCCTCGCTGACAATGTGCGCGGGCAACGACACTACCTCGGCGCGCCACAAGCTGCGCCAGCCCGCGGGCAGTTGCTGGAGGGTGGAATCAGGGGTCTCTGAGGGCATCGTCATTCCGGGGTCGGCAAGATTGCTATTTATCGCGGTTGTTCTGAATGGCGGGCAATGCCGCCCGGCTCAATCAGGAATATTTGAGGGCTTCGACAAGAAGCTTTTCAAAGGGCACCAGCTCCTTGTGCCGGAACGCCCCGTACAGCTCGACTGCGTTCTCGGCCGTCCAGACGTCGTAGTCCATCGAATTGTCCACGGTCTCCTCCAAGTCGCGCGCGACCTTCAGGTCATAGCCGCCATGGGCCCGGCAGAACGCGCCCAGTACGCTCTCGCGGTTCGGTCCAAGTAACCCACCTGACGACGTTTCTGCCGCATGCACGGCTTGCATAGTCTCGACGCAATAGAGAAAGATGCTCGTACTCGTAAGACCTTCTTGAGCAACATTGGCGCCGTGCCATGTGATTTCAAAGGGCACCAGCTCCTTGTGCCGGAACGCCGCGTATAGCTCACCTACGTTCTCGGCCGTCCAGGTGTCGTAGTCCATCGAATTTTGCACGGTCTCGTCCAATTCGAACGCGACCTTCAGGTCAAATCCCACATGGGCTAGACAGAACGCGCCCAGTACGCGCCCATAGGTCGGTCCACGGAACCAACCTGACGACGATTCTGCCGCATGCACGGCCTGCGTTGTCTCGACGCAATAGAGAAAGGTGCTCGTACTCATAGGATCTCCTTGAGGCACATGGGCGACGTGCCATCAAAGGTACGGGAAGACCAGACGGCTTTCTAAGTGCTCCAGTTCCTCGCCCTCGATCGCTGCGTATCGCTCTACTGCGTTCTCGGCCGTCCAGACGTCGTAGTCCAACGAATTGTCCACGACGCTATCCAAATCGTACGTGGTCTTCAGTTCACGGCCGACATGGGCCAGACAGAACGCGCCAAGGACGACCGCATAGTCCGGGCCACGGAACCAGCTGGACGACTGTTCTGCCGCATGCACGGCTTGCTTTGTCTCGACGCAATAGAGAGTGATGCTATGACTCATAAAATCTCCAGACGCTACATTGGCGACGTGCCATGTAATTCTAGCTTTCGGTCCCCAGGACTGACTGACGCTTGGCATGCTCACTACGCTGCGCCACCGAGTCGGGCGACCCTTGGTTGGCGCCCGCCAGGCGCAGCTCGGTCGTGATGGCGTCTTTCAGCGTCGGATCGGCCGCGACAAACACCCCGCGCCTTCCTTTATCGGGCACGTGCCGCCCGCCGCGGCGCCGGTATTCGGCGTTGACCCGAGTCCAGAACAGGCGCTGCGCGTCCTCAAAGCGCGCGATCGCCGCCTTGACGCCGAGCGCCACGCCGAAGCTTTTGGCCGGCGCCGTGGCGCAGGTCGTGCCGAAGTGCTGCACCGCCCCGCTCTCGCGGTCCTCGATCCAGACCACGCGCTTCAGGCCCTGGCGGCCGCAACACCGGCAAAAATCCCGGTCGTCGGTCACGCCCAGCACCGCGAAGCGCGGGCCGGCCGGATGGCGTCCGCCGGCGTCGCCACCGTTGGCGGTGGGGTTCATGCGCGCGGCGCCGCGCCGGTGGCCACGCGCGCCTGGCAGAAGCTGGCCAGCGCGGCGGCGTCCTGCCCCCAGGTCTGGCCGGCGCATTCGCGGGCGGCGTTGCGCAGGAAGTGCGCCGCATCTGCCCAGTCGCCGGCGCCGATGGCGCGGTGCGCGAGCTGGCAGCGGGTGATTTGGTCGTCGGGCGCGGTCATCA
Organism: Achromobacter seleniivolatilans; assembly: GCF_030864005.1. Taxonomy (NCBI): domain Bacteria; kingdom Pseudomonadati; phylum Pseudomonadota; class Betaproteobacteria; order Burkholderiales; family Alcaligenaceae; genus Achromobacter; species Achromobacter seleniivolatilans. Next base: position 134,389 of record NZ_CP132977.1, on the reverse strand, counting down.
GCAGGTCGTAGGCGGTGCGCATGCGGGAGTTCCGGGGCGGTTGGCGAGCGGCGCGACCGACGAGGCGGCGCGATATCGGTATATTAATCGGTATAGTTATACCGGGTCAATAACTGAAACCTGACATATGGCGCAATATGTCAAATTTCATAGCCCTAACCTACCGCGCAGAAAAGCAGACTCCCACAGGGGCAATTTTCGCAGCCGCCAGGGCGTCCACGGGCTTTTTTCAGGCAGATAAACCCCAAAACCTAGATTCCGGACATCCCCACACATGGAGTTGTCCGATGTCCAAGCCCATTTTCCGCTTACCCCGTCTGCCCGCCCTGGCGGCGCCTCTGTTGTTGTTTGGCGTGCTGCTGACGCCCATGGCGCCCGCCGGCACGCCCGCCCCGCGGCCCCCGCTGGTGGCGCCTGTCGGCGCGATGCCCCACAAACTGGAGTGCCGCCTGGGCGCGGCGCGCGCGGCTCGGTAGCGCCTGCCGACAGCGGCGCTGCCCACCCCGTCCAAGAAAATGCCCCTCTAAAGGGGCATTCAACAATACGTACATACGTAATTGTGTAGTCACGTCAGTAAACGGGCCGATCGAAACAAACAGCAGACCTACTGGGCGTGGGCCAACTGGATTCCGCCCGCCTCGCGTTCGAATGGGGCCGCCAGCGCGGCTGCGGTAGCGGGATTGAGCGAAGGATAGGCCACGGTGATCTGCTCCGCCGTAATCTTTGAGATAGTAGGTTCGACTCGGCGCAGAACCTTCACTGCATCACTATCCAACGCAAGAAGTTCGGCGACGAGATTCTTCGCTGCCGCGTAACTGGCGTACGAATCCGGGACGTACCGCCCAAACTCCTCCTGCACGTACTTATGGGCAAAGTAAGTCGCCAGACCCTCCTCGAAGGCGTTGACGACCCGCTCCCCAGTAGGGGAAAGCAGATGGACGCACTCATGGGCCAACTGATAGCAGGCCATCGGCATGTCGTTTATCACGTCAGTTGTGATCTGTATCGCGATATGCCCGCAATTCCCTGGATACCATATCTGGGGGTCTTCCTCTCGGAACTCAATTCCAAGCAATGTGTAGCTTTGGTCTCTTCGACCGTACGCGTGCTCAGCTTTGGCCAACATATCCCCAAGACGGGTTACCAGCGTCCATGAATACCCATTAGGTATACGTTTTGCAATCAAGGTCATACTGTTCTCTAGGTGGATCGTCGATGTAGCAGTATATCAGTGATGATTACTTTTTATTACATACTGCAGCTGCTTAAGCTCAGCACGCAGCGCGCTCGGGATAGGTGGCAGGAGCCGGCACTGAGCCCAGCTTGAACCCCAGCCGCGATGAGCGACGAATATGATTCATATATACATACCTACGTACGAATGTTTAATTCGCGATCAGCTGCGCCAGACTACGTTGACGTCGGTGAAGTCGACAGATAGGCTTGTCGATCTTTCATAATGTTACGAACACCCTAAGGAAACTCATGAGACTCTTCCCTCGCATCGGGTTCTATATCGCGACGTCGTGTCTTGCCTGGATAGGCGCCGCGCATGCACAGACGTCTGGCGACGGAGCTCGTGTGGTTGCTGCAAAACAGGTATCCCTCCTAGAAGGGATACCTGTTGACCAGGTCATGACGACGCTCAGCAGCGTCGACGGGGAGTGGGCGGCAGTGGTGACAGACTCCGTCAAGTCGCAATGCACCTTCAGGCTGATCCAGAATCCCCGCAAGAATGTCGAAGGATGGGAGATCAAAACGTACGAGTGCAAGCCTAAATAGGTGGCAAAGTCCACTCAGCTTTGGATTTGCGTCATCCAGTTTGGACATTGCACATGTTCGATATACAAGCGCAGACGCGCCCTGCAGCCGGACTTCAAGTTGCGCGGATAGCTGGGTGAGTCCCCCTGCCCGCCGCGAAGAAGCAGGCAATAGACCGAGCACCCGTGGCGTCGGCGCATCCACGCGCCCCGCCACTGTTTCAGCCGTCATGCGGGGCCGACGTAAGACAGCAGCCCCTGCTCTCGGACGTGACCAGTCAGAGCTGGGGACAGCCGGAATTGCCGCGTCACAGGTACCTGAAGGCTGGCAAACGGAGGGCAATTGCGGTACCGGCAGGGCTAAGTTAATTGCTTAGACTGCCGAAATCGAAACTCTTTCCAGTACCCCCATGGCCAACCCGTCGCAAACCGCACAACATGCTTGTGAACAGATCCTGATCGAGGATCGTCGCTACAACACCGAACACAACATTTGGCCGAGTCAGGTGATCGTGGTGGACCGGCTTCTTGCCCGACGCTTCGAATTGCTGGAGGCCTACGAAGAGTTGCATAGCAAACTCGACCCGCACCCAAGGGCCCTTTGGGCATTCTTCGATGTCCTCCTGGGTGCCGCCGCGCTCTGGAATCCGGAGAGAATCGCCCGGGCTCGGGCTGGCAGGACTGAGTTGGTTGCGACCAATGCCGATATTGCGCTCAAAGCCGCCGAGCTGGCGAAACTGCTACGGCAGCGCGAGCAACTACACAACACGTCCGGTTTCAAGAGCTACACCTACTATCACGTTGTTGACGTGATTGCGGCCGCAGCCCGGGACAACTATCTGTTTCGATCACATGTGCAGGAATCCCTGGACGCGTTGCGGAGTCATTTTGATTTGAAGTACTGGCCGTACCTTGCGGACGTCATAGAAGCAATCGCGCACGATGCCCAAGACACGGCGGCCGAACCTTCCGACCCGGTGACGGCGGCTGCGACCGCGGCACGCCGGGCTTCGCTAGTCGACTTTTTTAAGGCATGGTTCGCGGGCATCGAACAGAATCGCATGTCCCGTGGGGGGTTCCTGCCCCCAAGTATCAAGCTCAGCGACGCAACGCTCGCTGCACTGGTTAACTGCGCCTTGGATTTGGACCCTGACGTCTCGGTGGACGGTCCATACGTGAAACGGCTTCGACAGGGTCTCCGCCAAGCGCAGGCGGCTGCTCGCGCGCCCAGCCACGACGGCGGCAACGGGATTTCGGATTAGGAGAAGGGGGATTCGGCTTGTCGCAGGTCAGTGAACATGGCCGGTACACTGGCGTGCCGGTTGGCGATTATTCTTCACGTTCACTTGACCTCACATCGCTCATGGAAGACCTTAAGTACACCGCAGTCGATGGCGTGTGGCTCGACGGCTTGGAGTTTTGCCGCCAAGCGTACCGCCTGTTTGAGCGTTTATTGGAAGCGCCCGATGGCGTGACGCGATTGCGCCTCCGTCCCACCTCCTTTGAAAGGAAGCTGATCACAGAAATTTTGCCACTGGCGCACTACCTCAAAAGCAATTATTCCCTCAGAAGATACATTGACGTTTGCTGGCACAGCGGGAATCAATGCTATGACGCAGAATTTCGGCAACGCGGCGAGTCTGTCGAGCAGCGGGGTTTGCCGAAAGACGGATTTTTTGAAATTACGACGGCGCAACATCCCGATGATCACCTGGCGCGCGAACGCCTGGAAAAAGAGGGCATTTTGTTCAGCGTGCATAACCTGAGCACCACCGCCACGAAACGTGATCCGAACCGAAGGGTGCTCTCCGAGCCCTTCGTCTTCACAAACGGCAGCTTCATCGAGCACATGGCAGACTTCATTCGCGGGGAGATCGTGAGTAAGGCGGGTAAGGGATACCCGGCGGGCTTCACGCTAGTCATCCAGTGCACGTTGAACACCGTTTATAGCCCTGAAGACTGGGCGACGCTTGTCGGGCAAGTCCAGAACAGTCTCCCCCAAAGCACCTTCGGCGAGATTTGGATGTGCGACGACAACTTTCCAGACGAGAGAAGAGCGACACTGATCCTCCCGCCCTAAACGCTCGGAGGCTTATTGCCGCCGGCCTGATCTCCTTGGCACATGAACGCTCGGCTGCTGGGCGCAGTTGCGGTACCTAAGCTGCCGTCAAACTTAATCGCGATTATGAGAGTTCTTCATCACGCAGGATTACCCTGACTGGGCGCGATCGGCCATTGCGTGCTCCGGCCTGCTTGACGCAGTTCCCAGACACTTGACCGGCGCTTGGGCACCAGTCGCGGGCCGGCGCCCCCAGAGAAACGCTTAGTGGTTCGTGGGACCGTGAGAGTTCTTCATCACGCAGGCTGCTCTCACGGGATGCGATCGGTCATTGCGTGCTCATGGTCAACTACAGGCAGTTTCTCCCATACACGTGACCCGGCGCTTGGGCAGCAGTAGCTGGCCGGTGTCGCGCAGCGGGCCCCGAAAAAGCCCGGCTTTGCACGTGCTCGTGAGAGTTCTTCATCACACAGGCGTGGCGTAGAGAGAGAGAGAGAAACCGTGGCGGGGCTTGGCTCGTCTTCGGCGCGCTGCAATTCCACCATTCCGCATGTGGCAGACCGCTCCCCGCTTTCGTGCTTTCTATTGGACCCGGGCGTCACTCACTAGACGTCAAACTTTTAACGATGGTCCTGCGCTTCTATCGGCCGTGCAGGCGCCTGCGCCGCCGCATCTTGCCAAGGCACCCTAGTCATGTCCAGACGATGGTGAATGTTGGCAATAGGCCATCGCGCGCCGCTGGTCACCTTCGGTAGTTCTTCCCAAGCAAAAGGCATAGGTACACCGAGGCCCGGGCGAATCCGCGCTGATTAGGCCGCGCCCGTTGTCGCATCACCGACCTGGCAGTGAAGGGCCCACCAGGCGCTACATGCCGACGCTAGGCAACTTAGATGCGAGAACGCTTACGCAAGGCCACATCGCGCATACCCGCGGAAATGACAAAGGCGAAAAAAACTATCAGCGGCGCGAGGACCACGAAAAATGCCGGCGCCCAAATCCAAGCTGACGTGTACAGTCTTAAGGCCATAAGTGGAGCCAACACGATTGCCAGGTAGACGAGCGCGGAGGTGCGTTCCATCAGCCAGAAATGTGCCCCGACACAATGGTCGCTGAAACTCGACCAGACATCGACAATCCTCTGCATACATGCTCCGGTGAAAGCGTTCATCAATTAACAGTGCGTGTCTACGGACGCTGTCGCGCCTGCAGCTAGTGCAAAATATCACGTCGGCCTACTCAAAGGGGGCACTGGACATCGCTTGCGTTGCCTCTTCCCCCCTTTTGGCGCCTCTCAGGGAATTATTTGCGATGTGTAGCCATTACCAGACCTTGAAGGACGCCGACTTGCTGCTCAAGAAGTTCGGCGTGCGCGAGAAGCCGGCCCCACTCGGCAAGTACGACATGTGGCCGCGCTACCAGGGCGTGTTCGTGCGTCGGCCGGTGGAGCATGACACGGGCGACGAGGCAGTGCCGGAGCGCGAAGCCAGTGTGGGGCGCTGGGGCCTGATCAGCGCAATGACGAAGCCCGACGGCCTGGACAAGGCGGGCAAGCTGTCAACCTTCAACGCGCGAAGCGAGACGGCGCCCAAGTCCTTCACTTTCGGCAATGCCTGGCGCCGGGCGCAGCACTGCATCATCCCGGCTGACGCCATTTTCGAGCCCGACTGGCGATCTGGCGCCGCAGTGGCCACTCGCTTTACCCGCGTAGACGGTGCGCCGATGGGCATTGCCGGCCTCTGGGATCGCTGGCGCGACTCAGCCGGCCACCTCCAAGAGAGCTACACAATGCTAACCATCAATGCGGACGATGATCCGCTGTTCCGCGACTACCACCAGGCCGGAAAGGAAAAGCGAATGGTCGTCATCCTGCCAGAGGGCGCCTACGGCGACTGGCTGACGGCGCCGGCCGACGCTACCCGAGACTTTCTCGTGCCCTACCCAGCCGACAGGCTAATTGCCACTCCGCAGAAATAGCGACAAATTCGGAAACAGTGTTTCGCGCCGTAAAGGTTTTTGACGTCGGAAATGCCGAGCGCGACACTGGCAGCTCACCGTTCGGTCCGGAGTCATTGAAATGCTCGATGAGATCCGCAAACAGGGCGCGCAGGCTGCTTCGCAGGGGCATAGCCTGCTTGAATGCCCGTTCTTTCGTCTTGATCAGCTTCCTGCGCATAGCAAGGTGCCAGTGCACGCTTGGCGGGTGAAAGTGGAGGCGTGGGAAGCGGGTTGGCGCGCGTTCCAGGAAACCAGACGCACTCCCAGCGACACGCAGCATTGACACGCAATTGGGCCGGGGCTTCCGGCCCTTTTTGTTGTCCATTACACTGGATATCTGTACAGTGTTTTCGACCATGCCGTTCAAAGCCCCCCTCACCCACGCCGACCTCCGGGCAATCCGCGAGCGTCAGCCCTGGAATCCCGACGTGATCGCCCTGTTATGGGAGGTCAAGCGGATGCGTTCGGTCCTGCTGCGCGCCCATCAGCTATCAGACGACTTCAAGCGTCCAGCCGGCATCACGGGCTGCCTCTACGATGATTTCATGAACGGACTCCGGGATGAGCCATGCGTGATCGAGCGCGACCGAGATGTCCAGGAAATGATGGAACCGCCCGACAAACTAAGGAAGGGGATGGCACCTCGCTAAATGGCTGGCGCTACCACCGCAGCTGCGTACATCCCATTGATGGCTCGTCCCCCTCCCCTCTGCTGGACGCTTCTAGGATCTAGGACGGGATCTGGGCGCACTTGTCCCCGTTGGGCCTAGGGATGGTCCGATTGGGACGGGGGCGGGGCTTGACGCCGGCGCCGGTCCTACAGCCGGTACAAGTTTGTGTGTCCTCGCCAGGTGAAGGAAGGCGCGCGCCGGTATCACCACCACCCCAGTCGACGTTACACCCATCACCACGCCCATCGCACTGCTACCGGACTGTCGGCCTTCGTTCTCTACCTGAGGCGACGCCCGCAATTGCGCGAGGAAATGGAGATAGTAGGCTATGGTCTTGCAATCCGTTCCCCATTCCCTCGGCGGGCACTGAGGCACATCCTTTTCCTCTGCGATTGAGGCGTATGGCGTGCAGCGCAAAACGAAGCCCGCACGATCCGCTTGGCCGAAAACGAACTGATGTCCCTTCTCAGCAAAGTCACGGATCTGCCCGAGCTGCTCTTCAGGAAGCATCTCGGAGTGTGCAGTCACCAATTCTTGGAAGGCGCCTTGGAACGCTTCACGGAAGTCCTTGTTCTCTAAGTCAGGCCGCCGAGCGACTCCCCCACGAACTTGCGGATGCTTCGGAACGAGAAACATCGGATATTTATTGAACTCGGAAGGTATTTCGGCACGTGTGCGTTTGAACTCAATGAGGCATAGACCACCCAACCCCCCCAGCAAAAGATCACCCCAGTTCTTCTCCGGCACACCTGCGAACGGCAGAGCGACGCCACTGCCCAAATGTTTGAGCACAAACATGTACTCAACGGTTTTCTCCCACCACGCAACGCCAGCACTCACAGAGCCTCCAAAATCAAAAATCTTTGGCGCGTACGCAAGCGCATTGGCACCATCCAACGGGCGTGCAATCGTCGCTGACACCCTCCTCACCCTTACAACACGGCCTTGTTCGCACAGTTCCGAATCGTCAGCTTCGCGCAGTAGTAGCCTTGGCTGGGCCCACGCCACTGTTTTACGGCTTCACTAGAAAACCGATAGAACCGAAACTCATCTGGCTTGTGATCTGCTTCTCGCAGCTTGCTTTTTGGGCCCAACACGACAATTAGCTCGTCGTAATGCTCGGGATTTCCAACATTGATATTGTTCCCCGCGACTGAGTTGTTGAACTTCACCTGGACCCGCTTACCTTCGTGTGTGCCGTCATGGCCGGGCAAGCGGAGCTCGTCAACAAGCGCGATACCAAGCGAGTCCGCACACAAGAATTCGCCGAGGTCGCCTAGAAATCTCGATGATCGAATTACCTTGAGTACCTCTAACTGTTGGACTGCTTCGAAAAAATTGGCGATAGCGACGCGCTGTTCAGGACTCATTCTTCGACAACCGCTCACGCGGCCGGCTCCTTGGATTGAGATGTTGCGTTACGCGCTGACCGGGCTGCGTGGATATACCTCCATTTCGTCGCGTCATCATTCCGTACGAAGTCATCAGGGAAGCGCACATTGAACTCCCACGCACTAGAGATCGACGCCTCGTCCCATGCGGCCCATGCTTCTTGTGCCCTGCGTTCTATGAGAACGTGGTCGGCGGGGGCGCTATAAGCAACGGGAAATTCTTGGGCATCTCGCCGCCTTTTTTTTGCGCTAATGAGCTTTTTCCCCGCTTCGTGTGCAGCTTGACCATCTCGAAGCCAGCGCGCAAGCGCATGCAGATGCGGCCGTGCGGCCGCCTCACCAGCGCCGCACAGCAAATCTACTGGCCGGCGCACCAGGCCGGATATTTCTGCATTGGCCGATATGGCGAAATGCACCAGCGTCCAGTCGACGAAGCGCGCGCGAAGAAATGCCGGCGCCAGGTGAAGGCCATCAATCTCCAAGTGCTGCACGTCGCTAACTAGTGCATTCAATACGGGCTGCACAATACGACGGTATGCTGCGGGAGCCCGAGGGCCGACCATCTTCTTCTCAAGAAAGTCAAACGGTACCGGGCGAGTTCCTAGCTTCCAGGCGCGCTGGATCTCTGCCCGCACCCTTGGCAGAGCCGAAACGACACGGCATACCCATATGTCGGGTTTGAACACCGGAAGACCGAGATCGGCCAAGAGGTGGCAAGCGGTAGTGAACCCGAAGCCCTCTACTTTGCCAATGGCCCCCCCTCCAGCGCTAATGTCCTCAGCGACGCTCACAGCAAGAGCCTGCAACTCTTCAGCACCATGGGAGCCAGATCCCCAGACCTCGTAGAAGAGGTTAACGGCTTCAGTGATTTGTGGAACGGCACGCGCATAGGACTGAACGCGGCGGAGTCGAGGTGCAGCCTTGCACACGCCAATGAGCTGGCCACGCTTGATTCCGTCCAGCGCCAGGGAGCCTAGCTCGCCGTCTTCCAGAAACTCTGGAGATGCGATCGCACGCGCATTGTCGAACAGACCAGATTGGCGGGCGAGAATCACTGCTGGCTCCGCCACCGCGGCCCGTACGTTAGAAAAAAAGGGCTTGTCCCAACCAAGCGCCCAGACCTCGGCAGGAGTGCGGCGGCCCAATTGACTGTCCGCGAGCACCGATTGGACATGACTGATGTAACGCTGCCGCAGCGCGCGAGACTGCTTCTCGTCTTCCACAAGGGTGCAGTGGTCAACGAGCACGCGGTGGATGTCTGCGATCAGCGTCATTCCCAAACCGTCCTACCGGCTATGTCCCCCCCCTGCGAGCGCTTTGCAGCCTGGCCAAATTGAAATTCGACCTCTCTCCCGGAGTTCCTGTAACTGCTCACCTTTGGACCTAGCTGACCAAAATGCCCAAGCCCGCTCACGCGGCTCCCGTCATTTCTCTCAACCCGAAGGCGTACAGATCCTGTTCAGCGGGTTCACCCCAAAGCTCGTGCGCCACCCACATTCCAAAGGAAGTTTTGACCATCGGAGACGGATCGCGCCCCGGCTCCAAGGTCTTCTTTGCGGAAGGATGAAGGGATTGGAACGCTCGACTTTCCTTGAATCGTTCGAGGAGTTCGTTACGTTGATCAGCGTCGATTTCCCCAACATACCCGATTGCCTCTTGCGAACGCGCAGTCAGGAATCGAAGCTTCAACTCTTGAAGATTTACTTCTGGGGGCGCTGTCCGGCCGCGATCCCGATGTGTCACCTTGGCAACGTCCTGCGGCGGCGCGTACGAGCCACGCAATGCTTGATGGAAGTAAGCCGCCGGAGATCCCACCGGCGCGAGCTGCTTGTTCCCAATCCGTTTCTCGACGAGCTCCAGGGTCGCAATCAGCTTGCCTTCGTCTGTATCTCCAATGTATCCCAGAGCATCGGCCTGAGTGATCCCAAGAGACATCAGACGCGCCAAGTGGGCTGCGGAGTCAACCGCCGGGGCTGACAACTGCAACGGCTCCTGAGCCTTCCTATCGACAGAGAATTGCAGTTCAGCAACTCTCCTGCCCTCCTTGAACTCGATCAGCTCAACGATCAGGTCAGTGACGTCATTTACTTCGCGAATAGCCTTCAGCAACGTGTCGCGCTTAAAGTACTTGTATTCGGGCACCTCAGCGGACGCAGGATTTCCCGTCAGGACTTGATACCACCACTGGACAGACTGCCGACTCGTAAGTTTGCTTGGATTAGTCAAATAACGGCGGCAGATCTCGTACAGAGCCATGCCACCGTTGGTACGCAAGCTGGTCAAGTAATAAAGCGAGAGCTTCGTGTACTGCATCGGCCGCAACATCTCGGAGGAGATCTCGGGTGGGAATGCATATCCAAGCCAGACAATGCCCCCACGAGCGTTCAACCCGTTGGGGTTGTACAGCGTCGCGGACGACAGAAGGCGCTCAGACGTGTATTGCTTCTGACCTTCAATCTTGACGCGTACATCTTGCAGTTCGTCGATCTGCTGCTTCAGCAAGTCAGTGTCATTGCTGTTGTATCGCGTGTCCGCCACGACGTCCCGAAGGGGGATCCAGAAGTACTTGGAGTGATTCCGTACTTCTGTCGGTCCCGTCGTCCCTGGCTCGCCCAACTGCTGGGCATGATAGATCAGCACGTTGAACACCTTGCGCCCAAGGGAGGACAGACCGCCGCGCTCCACGCGCACAGCGATCGTGTCATTCGACTTTTTCAGTGTCCTATCGTCGTCTTCGCCTTCGAAGACCACGATCTGCCCTTGCACGACCGGCGACGGGTCGCCGCCTTTCGGGGCCTTCGGGGCACGTCGCGCCCGGCTGTTCGAAGAAGCCATGAGGTCTGCAGCCTGGCTCAAAAAAATGGGGGAATTGCCGCATAGTGTCGTAGAAAGGTGAGCTCATTGCAACTGTAGGCTTCACCTTTCGTTAGGCGGTTCGACAGGCGTATGGGGGCCTTTCCCGTAACGACTCACCTTTGGAAGAGCGCGGTCCCCGGATTTACTCACCTATGGTGCGGTCCCTGCTTCCCCTCACCTTTGAATAAGGCCGCGAGGTGGGTCCCCTGTAAGCTAGGACGCCTTCCCGTAGCACCTCACCTTTGGGCGGCAAGGGTGAAAATCAAGAAGTGGCTTGTCGGCCTTTTTTCTTCTAAATCAACTCTCTAGCGGCCATCCATGTGCATAACGGTCCCCGTCGAGTCTCACCGTAAGCGCGTATGTGCCCGTGCAGCTCTTCCCGTAATGACTCACCTTTGCGTCACCCTCAGGGAAGGACCCATGTCCATCACAGCACCTGTTTTCGCGTTGGGAATTGGAAAATCCTCTATATATCAATGACTTACATTAATTGCCCGTGAATGACATTGACTCCCTGTGGAAGCTCACCTTTGCCATCCAGCGCTGCCGGAAGTCATTCCCCGAAACGTCTCACCTTTCAGGTTCCTGCGTTGCCTCACCTATAGCGCGAACACTCCCGTATCCACTCACCATGCTTCCCGCAATGTCTCACTGACCAAGCCCAGACCTCCCCGACATTGCTCACCAAAGACCCTGTAAGTACTCACCTTTGTCCCTGTAACGCCTCACCTAAAGCCAGATAAGCAATTGATTTAATTCAAGAAATTCATTGCTTAACTGTTTTAAGGGTTTTAACTAGGGTTTTATATTTAATTTCTCTCAACGGGACCTGGCGCGTACTCTGGTCGTAAACCGTACCCCAAACCCCGTATCCATAGGATGGATCCGCAAGCCCATGGCCGCCAGCCTGGAGCAAAGGCGACCCCGGAGCTCACGGTCCCTGGAAGACCTCACCTAAAGCCTCAAACCTATGCTCCTTCACCGACCCCGCCTTCCAAAAGCTCTGCAAGACGCTTACGAAGCTCTGCCACAAGTACGCCCGCATTCGCTTTGTTCGGCAGGGTGATATCCAGTTGCACGCGCCCGGCGTCCCATTCCTTGATGAAGCCAACGGACCGGGCATGATCCCCCTGCCCTACCTCCAGCGGGTACTGACGTGAGTTGTGCCGTGGCTTTTTAGGTGCTGCGCCGCTCGCGTTGTATCGTTCACGGAGATTAATGATCGCTTGCCGGCTGGTCTGTTCACTCAATACCTTCTCGACCTGCTCCATGACGACGCGACTCGGAGCCACTTTCTGCAATTGCACCAGCTCATAAAGCACTGATACCTTGAACACGGAGGGGTGCTGACGAACGACTGCGAGGCAAGGCTCGTCAAGTTCCAGGATGGCCAGGGTCTTGTTGATTTGAGAGGCGTTATAGCCCTTTGCCTGCCCAGCTTGGGACAACTTCGCGGCCAGGCTAGCTTCGCTGTCAAAAATCTTGGCATCCAACAACTGGCGCCATGCCAGCGCATTGTCGAGCGCTGTCTGCCCGTTCCGCCGATCATTCGATTTGAACGACAAGAGGTAGAGGTCTTCGTCGCTCACATTCTCGAAGACTTGCATCCCCATCGTGGTCAGGCCCGCACCGGGCGCACCGAGCTTGCGTGTTTCGCCATCGATCACCACAAAGCGACCATCACGCTCCGTGCCGATCAAGTAGGCCAACTGACCGTCTTCGCGCAGCCAACTGGACATTTCCTCCACCGCCTGCGGCGTGTAGAGCTTCCGCGCGCCATACGGGTTGCTGACAAGTTCCGACGTTGGTACACGAACGAGTCGCGGCGAGCCATACTTGTTCGTCAGCATTAACGCGATGGTTTCAGACGAACTATCCGAATTGGAAGATGGCGGAACAGCGGACACGCCTTCGCCAGCAACGCTGGAACTCGAGGCGGTGACCGCTTCGGGTGAATACCCCGTTGGCACATGGTTTAGCGTCTCCTCTGCCCGGCGAAAGCGATCGTGCACAGACGGACGAGTTTCCGGTTCCGGAACCACAGGCGTGGGAGTTTTTGCTTCAGCAGCCTTTAGAACAACTGCGCCCAAATCTCGACGACGGCTCATTACTTTTTCCTCCGTGTAGCAGCCTGGCCAGCACGCTGCGGCAAGCCAAGAAGTTCAAGGACTTCGGTGGCCAGGTTTTCAATCTCGGTGATAGCCAATGATTTCGAGGCCAGAGCATGAACAGTGGCGCCATAGGCTTGCGACTCCGGGAATGCGTTCCGTCGCGAGATTGAGGTCTTAAATTTCGAAATATCAGGGTCATCTGAAATGACCTTCATGCAGTGGTCGAACAACCTGCCACGGCTCACCAATGACGGCAGATACCGTAGCTGCAGAGATGGGTTGAACTCGCGTTGCGCCCGGAGGCCGATTTCCTTAGCTTCTTTTGATGCCCACACATTGTCTAGGACAGGGATGATGGGAATGATCCCCAAATCTGCAATCTGCAGTGCTGCCCAGGGAATGGGAGATGCAATTGCAGGCGGGCAATCCAGAATAATCACGTCGAAATCTCCGACATTCTTCTGAATTTCATTCGTAAATCGGGGACCCATTGCGTGCAAGTTGGTCACGCGGGCTGGGAACGGTTGCTCGTCACTAGCTTGACCATTCCAAGTGGTGGCGGTCTGTTGCGGATCGAGGTCGGCAATCAGGGTCTTGTAACCGCGGAGGGCTATCGTGCCGCCCAACTCCATGGCCGACGTCGTCTTCCCACACCCTCCTTTCTGGTTGTAGATCGCGATAATTCGCGTTTCAGATGGCGGGGTTTGCGTCTGTTGTTTCGTAGCCATATGGACTTTCACCGGTGAAAGATGCCCTAGTGGACATGGGCGGGTGAGTGGCTGGGAGCAAAGGAAACTGCCACTCTCGCCACATGAGATAAATCGTATATACGGATGATATTGAGGCCTCGCCTCGGGTTCAAGAAAATCTCATGAAATTTTACGAAACACTGCTGATTTCGTTACGAATCAGATCTAACCGTTGGTCTCGCACCACGGCTCACCCTAGTCCATCTTTCACCGGTGAAAGATGAATCGCCTGCAGTTCGAGAGTTACGTGTCATTTATTAATCGCGAAACATGGCGGCCGCCAACTTTCACCGGTGAAAGTTGGCCCCCATTCCTTGACGCCTAACGAGCCGTCGATGATCTTTCACCGGTGAAAGATCCGAGCGAGCAACCGGTTATCTAACTCGCAGGGACTTCGGATGAAAGATTCGCGGTACTCAACCACAACGGGCGCCTTGGTCTTTCACCGGTGAAAGACCGAGGCTAGATGGTTGGAACGCAGCGGAACTGATTTTTGGTCCTGGCAATAACTTTCACCGGTGAAAGATGGGCCTGAGCTGTCGATCGAACTGCACAACAGGATGCTGGCTGCAGAAAGTTATCTGGCATCGAGGCTTCGATCTTTCACCGGTGAAAGATCCCTCTGACTCCTCCTCTCCCTCAAAATCCAGTCGCTGACTGTGAATGTCATTCGATACCATCGATGCTGTATTAGCGCCGTCAATGAATGACATTCAAAGGTGTTTATTGACGAGTTGGAATAAAAAAAAGCGCCGCATGCGGCGCCGGGTGCTGTTGTGTCCCTAGTTCTATCCCTGATGCCCTCGTATGGGCACATCAACACGGGCGCGCGCGGGAGGATGCGCTACTGCATACTGCATGGGGAAATTCTGCACGTCTCGTCGGCGCTGCAACGTGCCATCGCGCAGCGCCTCGAACAGACGTTCACTGACTCGGGCGTCCTGTTCGTTCGCCCGTTCTCCCACAATACGTCGAGCCCATCGGCCTAAGGCTTGGAATGCTCCTTCGACCTTTCGGAAGATGCGCCCAACTGTGCGGTCAAGGCCGGTGTTGCCGGCCGATTCTCCGGCACGCTCATCAAAGTGGAAGCGCTTCTCCCGCCACAGGGAGAATGCATGCGCGGCAGCCTCGTCCGGATTCGAACATTGAGCGATTGCGTCGGGCGACATCTGGGCCGCCACCATCGCGCGCCGGAGACGGTCGTTCAACGAGCTGCCGTCTACAAAGGCAGCGCGTAGACTCTGTACCTCATACTCAGACATCAGCGCATTTTCTGCGTAGTGAAATGCTTCGTGGTTGAGAGCCCTAGCGGCGCTTCGCGAGCGTACAGACACCTCGATGAGATGAGCCAGCTGCCGTGCGGCTGCTTCCTCCTCCTCCCCGTTTGCTGTCCGGATGATCTTATTCACCAGGCGTACCGATACAGTGTTTCCCAGCATCTCCCTGGCCTCGCGAACCATATCAACGAGAGCCATGTCTTGGCCTACTGCGATCGCGGACCGCGGTAGCAGGTCCATGCTGTATAGGGGCTGCGCGGATAGGAGCTTGGTGCGCACATCATCAGTCATGGGCACATAGGGGAGGGCGTGCGTTACGTCACCATTCAAGGTGACTTCCATGGGCTTTACTGTGACGCCAGTCCCTTTCAGAGCCTTGTTGGCGAGCGATGGGAGCATTCGAAGGTAGAACTCGTTGAGTCCATCCTCCGGCGCCCCAGTTACGCCACCATTTCGCAATCCGGCATTGATCCAGGCAAGACCTGTGATCCGGGGATCTTCTGCGGCGCGCTGCATGAGGCGACGTAGGATCAAGCCTGCCCAGGTCTCAGTGTGATTGATGAACGGCCCGTCGGGAACCGACGATTGTCGCCGGCGAGTTTGCGCCCAGTCGGATTGAATCTCGTCGATGAAAAAGAGGTCACCGCGGCGAGAGGTACGGGTATGCGCGAAAAGGTTCTTGACCTTAGAGCCGGTCGTTGGATCGATAACGTTGGTGTAGTGATGACGGTCGAAGTCCGGCACGGTATCGCGGCTCGCCATCAGCTTGCGACGTTCTTCGTCCAGTTGGAACACTAGCTGGGGCTCCTGAAGCAGACGCCCTGGATTGAAATCCAGGTCTTCTAGTTCGAAGCGGATTTCTTCCAGCCGATCTTCCACGTTGTTCCGCGGGGAATTCAAACAATAGAGGGTCTCGGTGTATTTGTCGTGACCAGGAACGACAAAGCGTGCGTATCGAGGGGCCGCGAGGTCGATTTCCTTGATGGTCGGGCGCAAGGACAGTTGGGACAGAATGCTCTCCCGCGTGACAGGATGGTTGCCCTGTGCCTCCAGCCACTCCACAACACCGGCTTCTTCGATCTCGCGTTGTTTGACGCCTTTCTGGGTGAGGCCGCGGATCGTATTAATCCACTGGCTCGCCGGGGCGCGCGCTTGCAGCTCGCGGACCTTTTCGGCCAATAGACTAGCTAACCGCGGGTCGACGTTCTCATTTAGGTATCGATAGTGGGGGGCTGACATTCCCTGTTGCTCCAGAGGGGTTGACGCTTGGCCGGGGCGAACTTCTGCAAAGCTCCTTCGCCGTTTATGGACCTCGGCACTACAAACATGCTTTCAGGATGAACTATAATTGCAATTCATACTGATATTTAACGTTAAGGCTCGTTCTTTCTCCCCTGTGAGCCGTATGGGTGGGGCGGGAACGGCGAACATGACGCAAGGGGAAGTGCCGTACTTGGCTAGCGCACCGACACGATCAGGCGGGAACGGACTCAGCCAAAACAGAGTCAGGTTCTCGACAGTGGTGATGATCTGCAGGTGGCGCACGAAGTCTGCACTCACGCTTGCTGGACGAGGACCGACATAGATGCGTACCGGCGCCAGCCCTGTACTGTTTTCCCGCGAGCAAGCCGAACAGCTGGTCATGCTGCATGACCGCTTGGAACTGGCCCCTCTGGTCGACAGCCCGTTCTCGACAACGCGAATGTTCCAGGAATTGGCGCTCAGCGGCGCATTGGACAACCTGCCGGCCCCGGAATCTTGTCCGCCGTTGACAGAGCTCATCCGAGCAGAGAGCCCATTTATGCGAGGTCGACAGCACCTTGTCGACGCGATTCGACTGGCGCAGCAGCTGCAAGAGCATGCCCTTAATGATCACGTAGCAACCGAGACCCCAGTCCGTCCCGCGCAAGAGCGGCCGCGCGGATAGGTCTCCTCGTTACGCAATCCACATTGGATAGACCAACCATGGTGAAGGCGATCGCAAGAACGACAAGCCGATTCCCGTTGGACTTCGCGGACCCAGATCCTCGGCATATTGACATCGTGGATATTGGGCTCGCCCTATCCAAGGAATGTCGATGGAACGGTCAACTGCCTCCCGACCAGTTTCTGAGCGTCGCGCAGCACTGCGTGATGGCAAGTCGCATGCTGCCTGTCGAGTTGCAGTTTGAGGGACTTCTTCATGACGCGGAAGAAGCCTACGTTCGAGATCTTGCCTCTCCTATCAAAAACCTCCTGCCTCAATATGTGGCCTTTGCTGCCGTGATAACGCGCGCTATCCGTACACGGTTCGACCTACCGCTTGATCACCACTCTCCTGAAGTGAAGGTGGTTGACACAGCGTTGCAGAGCTTGGAAGAGGGGGCCATTTTCGGAAGTGAGCCCTCGTTTGAGTTCTGGACACCCAAGGAGTCGTACGAGCTCTTCGTAGAGCGTTTCAACGAACTCTATCCCGCACACCTCCAGCGGTTGCGGGAGCAAGGCGTTCCCACCTACCACGACCGCCTGGCCACACATGAATTTTTCCGTGTTGATACGGTTGATCGTCTATCAAACGACCATGCCCCGCGTGAAGCGCACTCCGGTTGAAACCTGAGGCCTTCCGCATACAAACCGAGCTATTTGAGGCGAAAAATGGATTCATCATTGCGTCGACTTCCCCCTGAATTCGAACGCGCAATTGCGGACCTTCGCGCGGCGCGAAGTGTCTTGGGCGAAGGCCCGCTGGATGTGCAGATATGGAGGGCCGGCGACGAAGTTGCCATCGCCGTAGCTTACCGACCTGGCCGAGGGCCGCGTCTGACTGGTGGCTTCGACGGGCATTGTTTGCATTGGATCGCCGAAGACGGTCGTGTCGAGAAGACGGTCGAGGTCGAAGAGAGCATTGCCGTGCACTTGGGGGCAGGCCTCCTAGTCGTCTACTTGGATCCGGAAGCAAATGCGCCCGTCGGCGAAGGTGTGTTGACCCAGCAATCCGCGGGAGGTAACTGATGGCCATCGAAGAAATTGTGAGCGGAATGGGTTCCCGCACCCGGGCATTCTTGCAGCGCGCCGTTGAGGGCGGTCACGAAATTCGCGTTGAAGGAAATGGGGCAGTTGTTCGAGACCCTTACGCGTTGGGCAGAAGACTGGCAGTGCTGGGACTTGCGGCAGCCGTTGCATCGGTGGCTGGCCACGAAGCGCAGGATGCTGCACCGGAGCTGGCACCACCCAAGGTGAGTATTAACGGGAACCAAGTGAAGTTGGATCCCTTCCTTGCGCGCCTTCTTCACCCGGAACCAGCAGAGACCATTATTGATGGCGATATGCAGAGCCAGAGCAAGGAATTAATACAGGAACTTGCGCGCTGCTCGCCGGGACTGGCGGCCCTTGATCCGACCCTGCTGCTGAACGCTTACCGCTACACAATGGGCTGGCAGAGTTCGACTTCGGCCGAGATGGCCGGGGAACTGCGCCAACTGGCTCAGAACTACGCAGAGCTCTCCATTTGGGCTGCGGATTCTGGAAGAAGTGTCGAGCTGGCCATCGCCGCCTTCTGCCAGCAGGGGCAAGACTGGCGCAGCCAATTGGCCGCCTGGGACGAAACTGCGGCTCGTGACGCGGAACCTAGGGGCGTCTATCGCGATGTAGTGTTGGAGTACCGCGCGCGGGTGTACAGCAATGTCATTCAGGCGCAGTGGGAGTACCAAGCCAACGCGAATCTGGCCGGTAGTCTCGCGGACCAGGGTCTTCAGGTGAAAATCCGAGGTGACTACCGCGGTTGGGTCTCCGCGATTGGCTCGGTCGCACAGGGCGTGGCGGAAGCTGCCGGTGGTCCTCAGACCCGGGCCGTGGTGCGAGGTGTGACGGGCTTGGCCTCTTCGAGTGCGAGTGCTGCTCGAGGTATGGAGAGAGTGACCGAGGTGCAAGGCGCCCAGCGCCGTGTGGATTTGGCAGGGAGGTCGATATCAGAAATCGCTAGGCTTGGGCGCAGCGCGGATAGGCTGCTAGAGGGCGCGTCCAAGGCACGAGGCACGCCGAAGAAGCAGGAACCGACACTTCGCGCGCCGGTTGCGTCCAGTCGGGCTCCTAGCGCGTTATCGATGGACGTCAAGTCTATTGGTGCGGTGTCCGAAGCCGCGAAACGGATGGGATTCCATGTGAGTCTTTCTCCTCTTACGGGCGAGCCCCTTCCGAAGGACCATTCGACGGTGACTGCGACACTTAATCCGGACTCTGGAATCGCACGCCAAGCAGCCCAGCGAAATTTGGCAGAGGTTGCAACGCTTCATGAATTTTCAAGGGCTGCCGGACTGCGGATCGACTTCGATCTGATGTACTCCGAGTATGCGCAGTTGGCCGATGCGATTGTGGAGCGCGAACGGCAACGGGGTAGATACGCGACGCCGGCCAACGGTTCGCGCGGGGGATAGCCATGCACGTCCCTGTTCAGAGTCCGTTCTTCATGCGGCTCTACCTGATTCAGAAGGGAAGGGCAGTCTTGGAAGAAGGCACCCCACTGCCGAGCCCCTTCGATCTTGTGCTTCAAAGCATGCTTGTAGCGGTGCCAGGCTCATCCGTAGGACAGGTACGTAGCTTAGCGGCCGAAGAGGACTTGTTCGACCCCACGCGCCACTCGATCGCAGAGGTGCAGTGGGTCGGTGACGAGCAGGCAATTCTTGGACGGACGTTAGCAATCATCGCGATGCCTTCGGGCGACCGGTTCGCCCCCTACGTGTTCTATGGCCCCTTTCGCGACGGCAGCACTGCGGAAGCTTGGCTCCTCGGGAAATTTCCTCTCACGGCTCCACGAGGCCGCGTTCTCTATCCGATTCCAAATGCATTTTCGCTCTGCCTCCATACGTGGCGAGCGGAAATGCAGGGAGTGTTGGAGAACCGCCTCGACGAGACATCCTGCCGCTTTGGAGATCCGAAGCAAAAGCTCCTGCCTCCGCCATCCGGAAAGCCGATTGCCAGGGCGCAAGGTAGGCCCGAACCCGCGTTCGATCGCGTCGACAGAAATGCAACGCAGTCGGTCATTCGGTCGGAGCAGAACATCGCCGAGCAGCGAGTCCTTACAGAGAAGATTCTGAGCTTGGTCGAGCCTGCAGCGCTTGATGAGGCGCGCAGGCTTGTTGCGCAACTGCAGAACGCAATTACACGGAACGCCTAGACCTTCGTCTGGCAAAAAAAACGGAGCCAATGATGTTGTTGAAGTCAGAGTTTGATCATGACATGCCTGACGAAGCGGATATCGTCAGGGATGAAGGGCCGGTGGGGCGCGAATCGCCGCAGCCTGCGCAGCCACCCTCACAAGGCAGGGCAGGCACACGCACGACCGTGCCTCCGAACCGTGCTCAACAGAATCCGCCACCCGATGGCGGCTGGGCGTTGCCTGGAGGGACCTCACCTGAACCTGATCACTACCCGGGCCAACAGGCGCACCAGGTACCGTCGGGTGAACGGAGTGCTCCGCCCCCGCCGCGCCAGGCCGCCACATCGTCCGAGCGTAGGCAGCCGCCGCTTGGAGATCGGATCAGGCGACCCGTTGACGGCATGAGCGGCCGGCGCCTAGCCGAGTTTTGGGCGGCTAGACAGGCTGAAAAAGTTGCACGCCAGGTGGAAAACACGATTGCGGCTACGCCTCAACTTGGCGCGGTGCATCCTAATGTGATCATGCGGCTGATGCAGGCGCTGATGCGCATCCTGCGCATGTTGTTCGAACGACTTGGCTTACACGACAGATCGAAGGATTCGGAGGACGCTGAAGGCGACCGGCAACACGGACAGGAGCCGACAGGCGGTATCCGATTCCGGTCGACCGAAGCATCGGGCGCCGGGCCTTCGGCGCAGGTCCAAGCGCCTGTGCACGCACAACCTAGGGCCGCAGACCAGGAAGCCAGCAAGTTGCAGGCGGAGGCGGCCGGTAAGACAGGTCATGGCATGAAGACCAGCGTCATGCCGGCGAAGAGTGATTCGGAAGACGCGTCTGAGACTCCTTCCGACGCGACTACAGCGGATGTTGTGGCGGCCGCAATGGTTCGCCTGGCCGAGGATCCTCAGGTCCGCCATCGTATGGACGGTGTCGGCTCAAACTCCAACCTACAGACTGCTGTCTTCATGGCGGCGTTTGTAGACTCCCTGCGGAGCAGAGCCCGCGTGGTGCAGGACAGTCTGGCCGCATATGGCGGCGCTTTGAACTTGAGGTTGGCACGACATCAGGGCCAGTGCACGGTCTTTGGTGGCCATACGGCGGCAGCCCTTCTATTGCAGAATGGCGTGATCCAACCAAGAGACATCTCCGCGGTGTTCGCGGATGAGGTCAAGGACATCACTGGGCGCCATCAGCCGCATCTAGATGAGTTGAATCAGCTTCGCGCGGCAATGGCCGAGGCTGCGCGCGAGGTATACCGCTGCGCCGCAGACACGCCCCTGCAGGAGCAGCTCCTGAACGAAATGGACAGTTCGTTGACCGATCTCCTCGGCAAAGATTGGCGGAAATCCCTTGCGCTGGAACGCATGGGATCGGCGCCCGACGAAGACGAGATTGCGGCGGAGGTGCACCGTATGGGTGAGTCAGACCGTGGAGACGAGGCCCCGCTCAAGCACGTTGATGATGCTGATCGTCGGGACGGCGACATTGCGTCGGAAGCTGACCGTGCGGCGCCGACAGGCGAGGCTGAGGCGGACCATCCCCACGGACATGCCGCCGATGATCCTCCGCAAGGCATTTCGTCGGCGCCCACCGCCGCGGTGGCGACCCCGGAGCGCGATACGGTGGTCACCGCGGATGAAGGCGCCGCGGCGAGCCCCAGCGTCGAGCCAGAAACCTTGCCGATAATCACCCCGTCTGCGGTCAATGAAAGCAGTTCTGGGGCAATGTCGCGTGATGAAGCGATGGCTCAGTTTGCGCTGCTCGATGCCGGCGCCGCCCACAGCGGTGACGAGGCGGAGCCGGCCGAATCGGCTCGGGACTACGCACGAGAGCGTGGTTGATCAGCTATCGGCGGCTGTCGTGGAAGGCGGGCTCGCTATGAGAAACTGCTTGCGATCTTCCTTCTCATACGGGGCAATCCAAGCAGGCGCACGCCCCAAGCCGCTCCATTCCTGACCTTCAGGCGACACATATTTCATCGGAACGGGGCGCTTCGACAAGGATTGCCGCATCCCTTTGGTGATTCCAAGCGGGCGACGCCCGCGTCGGGGCTTTCCGTCGGCCGCTTGGCTTTTCTTTCGGGTGATAGCCCCGACTTCCTCTGCCAACTGCTTTGGCGAGATCCCACATTCCAGCGCCTTCGCGACGTACATGCGAATTTGATGCAGGATCGCATCCTGCTGGGTCTGGATCAGCTTTGCGCGCTGGGCGTTCAGCTGAGCAAGTTCTTTGTCGACTTTTTCGAGAGAAAGGGGGCGTGTCTTTGTGGCCATTCGGGGCTCGTCATAAGCTCGCGCTTTGGCTTCACTGGCTGGGTGCCGAGCGATCCCGAGTTCTGGTCTGATCGACCTGATGCGGACTTTCCGTGGGCGCGAGCAACTCGGTTAACAGTTCGGGTGTGTGTGTAAGCGTAACACGCGCCCATGCCAGGTCAGCAGGAGGCCGTGCAGGCTGGCCATGGGCACGGCCTTGCTCTATCCCTCTGTCGTACAGATCAATGATCCGACCGCAGGCCGGGTGGCCATTGGGCAGTAGGGCGAGGAGGGCGGGCCGGACTTGCAGAGCTAAGTTGGGTTGGAGCATGGCTGCAATGGCGAGCCGCTTTTCCGCCGGCAACTCTGCCAATTGGCTCTGCTCGACAGCATTCGTACGCTTGGACTCCGGTGCCGGTGCGAGAATGCGATCGACCTCTCGATCCAAGAATTGGCGTAGGTGGGACCGCTGCGGGATGAGGGATACCAGCCCCTTGAACTCCTGTGTGCGATCTTGATGTCCGAAGCTGCCGGGGCGCTGCTGCCCGGTGTCCGGCGCGGTGGACTCTGTCGCCTTGGCACCATCCTGAGCGAGCATTTCACGAACTCGACGCAAGAAGTATGGGGCAAGGGTCTCAGCATGGACAATTGCGTCATGCACAGCATCCGGGCCGACCGAACGCACCCATTCGTCCGGATCTTGGCCGTCTAGCGTGATGAACCGAAAGTTGACTCGATCGGCGTACGGGAGCGATTCCTTGACAGCGCGCCACATTGCCCTTTCGCCAGCGGCATCACCGTCAAATAAATACACAACCTCGGATGTGTAGCCACGCAGCAGGTTCAAGTGGCTGCCGCGGAATGCGGTTCCTAAGCTGGCCACCGTATTCGGGAATCCCCACTGGGCGAGCACAACAACGTCCATGTAGCCTTCCACAACCAGTGCATAGCCCCGGTCTTCAATGGATTGCGTTGCGAGATTCAGTCCATACAGCAGGTGCCCTTTGTGAAAGATGTCAGTGGTGCCGGTGTTCAAGTACTTAGGTGTGCGCTCGTTTTTTTCGTCATCTTGAAGGCGACGCCCGCCGAATCCCACGAGAGTACCGTCGACATCCCGGACCGGGAACATGACGCGATCTCGAAAAGTGTCATATCGCCGAGTCTTATCGTCCGTTTCGCGGACGAGGTCGGCATCCAGGAGCCTTTGGTCGGTGTCATATCGGCTCCCGAAGGCTTCACGTAGCCCTTGCCATCCCCGTGAGGTGATGCCAATTTCGAAGCGTGCGAGAGATTCATCCGTTAGGCACCGCGTTTCGGCCCAAGTCCGCAAAGATGCGGACATCGGACGGTCGTGATTTGCTGGGCCACGAAAGAACTCGAGCGCCTCGCCCAAAACGGCCGAAAGGGAATCGCGTCTTTCACTCGAAACGGAAGGGCGAACATCCTGGTCGACAGGCGCCGGCGGCCGGCGGAGACCAGTTGGCGATTGGGGGGGGACTCGCGATGCGCTGCCGTCTGCTGGTATCCGAATGCCGAATCTGCCCGCGAACTCACGGATCACGTCGGGAAAGGGCATACCGAAGTACTGCTGCTGAAACTCGACCGCGCGACCTTTCGCCCCGCAGCCATGGCAAAAAAAGAAGCCCTTTCCTGGGACTACGTTGAACGATGGCGACTTCTCAGAGTGGAACGGGCAAAGTCCCACGTAGCTGTTGCCTGCTTTTCGAAGAGCGACAGCCTCACCGATCACATCGACGATGTTCTCGTCGGCGCGCAATTTAACCTGATCGACGACGTCGTCAGGAATCCGTGGAGCCCGGGCACCGCCCTCGTTCCTGATAATTGCCACTTTTTCCGCCTCCGAAAGAATGAATTAGTATAATCAAACATACTGAAATACATTGCGGGAGGCGGCGAATGATGACAATAGCAAGTGCAGGGCGGCAACATCCCACTCAGGCGCCCCCCGCGGGAAGTGCCATCTTTGACACTCAACTGGCAAAGATCCTCTTCAGTACCCCGCCCCCTCTCGGGCGAGCGGGCATCGAAGCGAGAGCAGTCGAGCGATTTGTTATGTGGTTTGCGTCTAAGGATTCGATGTCCGATGTACGCGTTGCCGCATACCTGAAGAAGGTCGACAGCCGGCTTCTGCCGAAGCTCAGTGGACGCGCGATCCTTCAGATCTTGCAGGCTGTGGAGCACCGGCGCCCGCGGCTGCTCCCCGCCTTGGCGCTGTCGGGCGCTTGGCAGCAGCTTCTAGCCCAAGCCCGCGTCTATTCGGACCTGCTCAAGCCATCCACCCTCGCACGCCTGGCCACCGCCCTTGAAACGGAACGTTATGACGACCAATAAGCCAGTCTCGACTGAAGAAACTGAATTTGTGCAAGCGAAGGCTGCGGCGCCAACCAAGCGACGCCGCGGACTCGCCATGCGAGGGGTTATTGGAACGGCGAAAATAGTGTCGCGTCCCTATCGGGAGGCGGGAAAGTCCATGAAGCGCTTGCGTGGGACGCTCCGCACGCTTGGGCGCACTATGGCCATGAAGCCTGATCTTGAATCTGACTCCAACTTCATCGATGCGCCCGATTCGGCCTCCGCCTTTGAGAGCCTGTACCGGGCCAACGGGTGGACCGAACCCCAACTTCGCCAGCAGCGTCGGGCAATCGTGCGCGCCAAGTTCGTCGCGCTCTTGCTTTCGATCATCTTCCTTTCGGTGAGCGTCTTCGGTGTCGTCACTCTCCGCTACTTGGCGTACGTCCCGGTGGCCGTGATCATTATTGGCCTCTCCATCACCGCGCTGGGGCTAAGCCTCTTTGTCCATCACGCAATCTACCAGGCGCAAATTGACGAACGCCGGCTGCTCTCGGCTCGCGAGTTCTTTGCGCATCGCGACCGTTGGGCATTTCTGTTTTCCTCCTGAGCGTTCTCGAGATGATCAAACAACTCACCTCCTCTACGCTTATCGCACTGTGCCTGACGGTAGGTGGCTTAGCAGCGATCTCGACCCCGGTCGTAGCTCAAGAAGCAAAGGGGGCAACCGCGCGAATAGCGCTGCCTGCGCGGATGCCCGCCGATTGCCTGAAGGAAGCCACGGGGCGCTATCAGCTTCGCTCCGACATTCTCCTGGCGATCTTCAAGGTGGAATCCGGCGGTAAAGCAGGCGTCGTAGGTGTGAATCGGAATGACACGCGCGACATAGGCGTCGGGCAGCTCAACACCAACTCTTGGGCAAAGTACATGGTCGAGAAGTACGGGATTCCGCTGGACACGCTGCGGAACAACATGTGCCAAGGAATCATGTCTGCCGCCTACGCACTGCGAAGTGAAATGAATCGATGCATAAAAGGCGGCTTTCGCGATTCGGACGCTGTCTGGTGCAGCGTCGCCGTCTATCACCACGGTGGCGCGTTGCCTGTGCCGACCGCAGACACCCGAATCCGTGAGATTCAGAAGGTCTACGTGCGCAAGGTGTGGGCGGCATATCAGCGCATGGTCGCCACGGGGCGCTTCGAGTAATGGCACGGGGAAGAGGTGAGAAGGAACAGGATTCGATTGCTTTCTGGATTGTGGCCCTTTGTGGCATCGCCCTTGTCCTCGGCTCCACACTATGGCTCGTAGCCAGCAATCGCATCGTGTTCTACACGGCGCCATGGTTCCACTTGTTGGGAAGGCCGTGGGGCTGGTTGCCTTTCGACTACACGCAGCAGGTCGCCTTTGACCTCGAGGCCATGTATCGGCTGGCGCGGCGCTTCCCAACGCGAATTGGCTTCATTGACTGGATTAGCTATGCGCACACCGCGCTACGTCCTCTGTCTGTCGTGTTGACGGGATGGGTGCTGCTCATCGGCGCGAGGTTGTTCCTGCGACGCACCAGGTCGCAGAATCTCCAACGCAAGATGTCGCCTGAACTCCTTGTGCGGGAGCTTATGCACTTCACAACTGATATCGCGCCTATCGCGTGCATTCAGAAGCAGCTGGTCCAGGACAAGCTTAAACGGTGGCGCCGACAGGTATCTCCGATGGAAGTCCTTCAGCGGGCGAAGGTTAATGGTGTACCGGCGATTGAGCCGGGCAGGCGTCTCAACGAAGAACGCTTTAGTCAATACTTGGCCAGCTACACATTCATCGAAGTGCCTGGACCTGGCGGTAAGGTCGAGCGCATTCGTCATAGCAAGTATCTTGGCCGACAGATCGTCGATTTGGCGGTGGACGCAAGGAACGCGGATCGTGCGTTCGTCGATCGTTTGAGCAGCGTCGGCAAGGCCATGTTTGCCTTGTTAGCTCCCGGTGCATTCAACGGCGCCGAGGGACGTGCAGAGGCCGAACAGGTTGTCCGGGCTTTGAACTGGTCAGCATATGGCACACGCGAGGGCATGGCGCGTTTAGATTTGCCCATCGTGCAAGAAATGTTCGACAGATACCGGGACCACACTTCGGTGAAGCAGTTGCTTCAAATGCACCATTGGGAATACACCTTCCTCTTTGAGCTTCAGCAGCTCGCCGGTCGTTCATCAAAGATTGGATCATGGCGTTATGTGTGGCTCCGGCCTATGGATCGCATCCTCTTCTTTGTTCTGGACACTCACGGCAGACATACCCCCCACGCTGAATCCGCCGTGGCGGTTATGGGCCAGCACCCGTTCGAAAGGCTCAGTCTCGAAGAAGGCTTCCTGCCTTTGTGCGAGGTGCACGACAAGGACCGAGAGCGGGGCGAAGTTGGAACCAAGATGCCAATCATCTTCGTCGCCGAGGTGGTTAGAGGGTTCAAAGAAGAGTTCGACGCATGGGTCAACGGCGTGGACGACGATCATCAGGATCAGATGTGGAAGTCTAAGGATGTTTGGACGATGGCCCGCCAGACGCTTGAGCCAGAGGTCGTGCCGCTCGTTCCACCGCCTGAAGCAATTACCGAAGACAGCGACTTCGATCACTTCGCTGCAGAGCAGCTTCGAATAATGCAGGCGTCGGAGGATCAGAAAATTCGCGAAGCACTGGCTGAAGCTGGTGAGCCTGGTGCCGCTCCAGGCGCCGCTAAATCGTAGGAACATAGTTATGACCGCACCCCAAACCGCCTGGACATTGTCCGTCTCTCAATGGCCGGGCTATCTTGTTCATGAGCAACTCAAAACTTCTCCCTATCGAGCCGAAATTCGGAGCCAAGAAGGCTTCTCGAAGATTTGCGCGGAGGTGGTACAAGAAGGTGAGGAGTATCGCTTTTATGTAGCGCCCCGCGATGCACAGACCGAAAGGACGCAGATCGGCAGATCCTATCGTTCGGTGCGGCGTGCCGATCGCTTTGCGCAGGCCTGGGTACGTCGGAATTTCATCAACCGCGCCGCTACCCCCGCGTCATGGTGGCGGACTGCCGGCGCCTTTGTCGCCGGCATCCTCGCCTTCGCGCTGATCACGCCCTCGAATCGACCGCCGACACTCATTGCGGGTGAGCGTGCAATTGCTAGCAGCACATATCAGCCGGAGCAGACGTCCGCATCCGCGCTGATGACTCTGAACGAGAGCGCACCTGCGGGCGAGCCCCAGCTGAACGCCGATGAGCTGAAGACAATCCAGACGATCGGCGCCGCGGTCGGTATTCCGTTGGGAACACCGGCTTCAACTGAATCGTGGTTCGTGTTCGCTGACCCGCTGTGCCCCTATTGCCACGCAATGCAGCCAGCAATCGACGCATTGCCTGTAGCCCAGCGTCCCGTGATCATTCCCGTCGGGGTGCGCGGTCAACTCTCCGCGGAGCTGATCGCAAGCTATTTCGAAGCAGTCGACCGGAACGGACACGCCGCGGGCAGACTGTGGCAATCCTTCATGGACCCCGCCTTCGACGAAACTCGCGCGCGCGAGGTTGTTTCCCAGTACCCGGCGTCGCCTGCAAGCAAGAAGAAGGCTTTTCTAACCCTGACGCTCTTCTCGAAGTTGGGGTTCAAGAAAACTCCTACGCTGGTTTCGGCAGGTGGCAGGCTCAGCGGACCTATCAACGAAACGACCGAACTGCGCACCTGGTTGCAATTTCCTGAAGCAGAGTGACCATGCGTGAAATGCTCCGGGGAATAGAGCGTGGTTGGGTCGAAGCCAACATCGCCTCGATTACGCGCAAGGCGAAGTTGGATCAGGTCGTCGCGACACTGGTTCGAGGTGACAGGCAGGCGGTCATGTCAATCCCTGCCACCGTAGGCCTTAGCGTTGAAGCGGTGGCTGAGCGCTTGGTGCAGGCCCGAATTAAAGCGAATGCGATGACTGACCTGGTAGAAGCGCTGGCGGGCATGGTCGGACCATTGCGTGCAATGGAGGCTGCGGTCGCAGACGTCTTGATCGAGCTGCGCCAAGTTCCTCCTTCGCGCGCCGTGCGCGCCGGTGACACAGCCGTGGCTGGTTGGTTGGCGGGGGGCTGCTGCAAGATAGTTGCCGACTGGACCCTGACGCCCAAAATATCGTTTGGACCAGCGCGCCGGCGGAAAGGGCCGGCTTGCCTCGATCTTGAGAAGATTGGCGGGTTGGTGGAGTCGGAAGGTGTGCGCGCGGCCCTGGCGGTAGGGTGGCTAGGTGCCTTAGGGGTCACGTATCAAGCCATTCGGGGCGACGTGAGGGCTGTTCACAATGGCGGGAAGGGGGCACTTACGTGAGCCACCAGGTCGAAACGCGGCACGAAATTCCGATTCATAGACGTGTGGTGGACGTCCGCCCGTCGTCTGATAAGGCGCTCGAATGGCTGTCCAATCCATTCAACTTTGGGATGATGCTGGCGGGTACTGTCTGCGTCATGAACCTGGTGCCAGTGGCGGCGCCAGCCGTCTTCCTGGTGTACCTCTTCGTGCATTTTTTCGTGGCTACGCTACGGAAAAAACTGCCGTACCGATACCCTGGCCACGTTGATGGCAAGCCGTTCTACGATCCTGTGACGGGAAAGCAGGGCGACGGGATCGCGCTGATTGGGTCGGTTCGATCCAGCTCGCCCTACGAGGACTTCGAGCAGGCCTGGATCGGAGACGACGGCCTCCGCCGGCACTGGGCGATCTTTGGCTCAACGGGCAGCGGAAAGACCGAGACGTTGAAAGGGATCATGTTCAATGCCCTTTGTTGGGGAAGCGGCTTCTTCGTTGCGGACGGCAAGGCAGACAATAAGTTGCCCACCGATGGCCACACGATGTGTAAGGCTTTTGGTCGCGATCATTCAGTCCTCTACTTGAATTTCCTACTTGGGGGGCGCAGTCCTCAACAGGTCGCTCGTTCACGCACGAAGATCGGGAACGGCCTTGCGCCTTTCTACGACGTTGATGCGGACACAGGGACTCAGATGGGAATCAACCTTCTGCACAAGGCGGAAGGTGATGGAAAGTCGTGGCAAGAGAAGGCCATTAACGTTTGGCGGGTGCTTGTCGTTGCTCTGTTCTACAAGCGCGACACGCAAGGGATGACGATCTCGGTATCAACGCTAATCGAGTATTTGTCGCTGCCGAAGTTCGAGGAGCTGTATCTCGAGGGCTATGACGAAGCTCAGAAGAATCGGGGCCAATGGTCGTACGGGTTCGTGGGGATCAAGAACTACCTGGATTCAGGTTGTCCTGGCTATCGCGTGGACCGACTGCTCAAGAAGAATGGCCGTGGACAAGCGGCGGCTCCAGGAGCGCAGGAGGCGACGGCTCCTGCGGGGGCGCGAGGACCTGCCAAGGCTGGCGGGGCGTCGGCTGATGCCTCGCTTGAGCAAGAAAACATTGCATTCGAGCAGCACTCGTATCGCATCAATCAGCTGATGCCCGTGCTCAATCTGCTCGACAAAACCTATAGCCACATCTTCAGCAAGACATTCCCAGAGATCGACATGGTCGACGTGGCCCTGCACAACCGCGTCCTTTTCATGTTGATTCCCTCTCTTGAAAAGTCGTCACAAGAGGCGGAAAACTTGGGAAAGTTGGCTATCGCCTGCTTGAGGGTGATGATGGCGAAGAACCTGGGGGCAGGCCTTGAAGGTTCGTACGAGAAGCTGGTCGGCTCGAAAGCAACCAATGCGCCGTATCCATTTCCAGCGGCACTAGACGAGCTCGGATATTATTTTTCCGATGGCATCGCAGTGATGTTTGCCCAGGCGAGATCCCTCGGAATTTCGATGCTTGCCCTGGCTCAAGATACGGAAAAGCTGTCGGAAGGCTCTCGCGCCGCAGAGGCTGGGGCAATGCTGGGAAACACCGTCAATAAGATCTTCCAGAAGATCGACGACGCGAAAAAGACCTACGAGTTGGCAGCAGCATTTATCGGAAAAGCCTGGGTTGCCGTAGTCGGTGGATTTGAGCGTGGAGAGGTCGGTTGGCGGAAGAACCGCGATCTCACGGTGCAGCAGGTCGACCGAGTTCCGTTCGAAGAAATGAACAAGATGACGGAGGGCCAGGCTGTTCTGATTTCCAACGGCATCCTTCGTCGCATTCGAACGTTCTACGTGGGCGACTGGCTGAAGAAGCTGAACAATCAGAGCTTCTATGTAAATCGCTTTCTGCAGGTGCATCGGCCGACTCGAGACATCATACGGGCGATAGGCATGCCTGTTCCCTCTGCGAAAGTGGAAAGCGACTTTGACGGAGGGGTGCGGCTTCTGAGGATCTTGCGTGGCGAAGAGAGCCCCCGCGGTGAGGTCACCCGCGTGGCTATGGTCGAGGCGATATCGCAGGCCGCTTCGAGAGTGCCTGGAACGGTCGTGGGAATCGAGCGCGGTGTACTCCTTTACCAGGCAGCCTGCTCCGCGCTAGGGCTCTCAAATGCGCTTCCTCGTGACTGGTCTGCCTTTGCTCCTGAGACTACAGCCCCTCCGAAAGAGGGCGCATCGAAGCAGCGCGGGGCGGGCGGGGAAATGGGAGCGAGAGCCGCTGTGTTTGCTGCCCATCCTGATCGTGCGGTCGATCTCGCAGGGCCCACTGAGGAAGATCCGTACGCAGCTCCTGATCCGATGGCATTGATCCGCAAGGCCGGCCATTCGGTGCTTGGTCCCCTGGGCGGACTCGCGGCGATAGCGGCCGCCGAAGTGCCAGCGCCGCTGAGCATCGCGCCTGCATTGCCGGCCGCGCCCAGCGCCCTGGATCTCGCCGCGCCGATGGGCGCCAGCGTGTGGGACATGGTGCCACTAGACGACGAATACAACGCAATCCCGGAACTCGACCAAGATTCGGTTCCGAGCGCGGATGATGCTGCATTCATCGCGGATTCGCTGATGCAGGCACACAACATGCTTTTGACCCCACGGAGTGACGATGGCACTGTGGTCGGCGTTGATCAAGATTCGCTGGACGGTCTGGCCCGCGTCGAGGAAGTTCTAGGCAATCCGGAGCCGGAGCTTGGTGCCCACACGATGCAGAAGGTTGTGTCCGTTGTCACGACTCCCGACACAGTGGCCCGTGAGCGGATTTCGTTGGAAGATGTGGATGACTTCTTCGACAACCTGGAGCGGCAGGCAGCTCCGGGGGCACAGCGTTCTCACTCCACTTCCGACAAGCTGGATATCACATCTTGATGCCGCAACATGATCCGGGCCCGGAGCGTGAATCGCATCATCTCGACAACAGGGGCAGGGGCGCCGCGATGGATGTGTCTTATGCGCCGTACTTCAGCGCTACGGCTAAACTCCTACGCGACGTGGCGGCCGCGGCGTTCTCCGCGGCGATGCATCAGTCCGCGCGGCCGCAGCTTGCGACTGCGGTGGACGTGCTTACACAGCATGCGGCGGCGTGGCGTAATGGGGAGGCGAACCAGAGCCGCTACCGGGCCCGCTTTGCGGGACGGTCACTGGTCACGTCGATTCCTAGCCTGACTCAGGGCGTGGACTGGGCGAAGGGATTGCTAGACGGAGCCGCTCGGCAGCGCAAGCTGGTCGCAGCTGATGAGCGTCTTGCAGGCCTACTGGTCCTGGAGCGGTGCGTTCGTGGTGCGGCAGCGCTCGAAGCTGCTCATTCAGACGCTGGTTCGATTGGAGAGCTGGCTTGGACTCAGTTTGAGCGGCAGAGCCGCTGGGTGTTTGAGGCATCGATTCGAGTCAACGGCAGCGACTGGGCTACGGCGGCGTGCGGTGAAGATTTGCTTCGGACCGCTGGCGAGGCAGCAATCACGGCGATCTGCAATCGGCCCAGCACCACCTGGTCGATGGCGCAATTCTCGAGGGCGGCCCTATTGGTGCCGGTCAGTCGGGCTGGCGGGCTGGTTAGATTAGACGAAACGGCCAGGTCCGTTGAGGGGCAGGTCGGCGCCCGATTGCTGGCCGAAGAACACTGTCGCCATCAACGGGCGGGAGGGCGAGTGTCGGCGTCAGTCTTCCACGATATGCTGCGCAGCCACCTCGAGCGCTGCACGAACAACGACCTTGAGGTGGTGTTGATGGCGGGGATGCGGCCGATAGTATTCTTTGCCGGCGAAATGGGCGTTCCGGATTTGAATGCGGCTTTGCGCGCGGTCACTGCGTCGGTCGGGATCCGAAGCTAACCTTGAGGGCGATCTCTGTTGAGCGCGGTCGGCGCTGTGCGCTCCGACCCTGCCTGCAACCGGATTGCCGAGATCTGTCCGTGGCATGCGTCTGCAATGCCTTGGAGGACTTGGGTAACAGGGGTAGAAGCCACTTGGATGCCCTGTGCTGTCTCCCAGCCGATGAGCAGGCCCCCATTGTGTTCATCGCGGGCCAACACTAGGACGCCTCCCGGCTCTGAAAGGCCAGTGTCACGACGCGATTCTGCATAGCGCAAACCCAAGGTCTCCATTCCATAGGCAAGTTTCGCCCATGCCGTGAGAAGTGCTCGGGTGACGTCCACCCGAACGATAGCATCGCTCTCTCGTCGCCCCTGGCCGTCGAACGTGACCTCTACCTGGGCAGGAGCGCCGGCGGCGCCAACCCATGCGCTTAGTTCTCTGAAACTGCCGGGAGTGTATCCATCTTTCGGTGCTGTCATCGTGGGCTCCAGGGGGGCGTTAACTCTTTGCGTGGGCTTCATCCACCGAACAGTCAGAGTCTTCGTCCGTTGAAGCGGAGTCGCTCTGATGCTCGTTGGGGCTTTGATTGCGGGCGCGCTCGCGCGTGAGTTCGTCGCTGACCTTCCTAAGTGCTCGCTTGAGTTCTTGGACGATGGCAATGTGCTCGTGCTTGGGCATCAGTTCGGAAATTTGATGCGCGGAGATGTCCGGTGAGATTCCTGCCCGGTCAAGGGTTCGGCGCAGGCGTGATATTTCCGATTCCAACTGTGCCACCCTGGATCGTAGCGACGCTTCTTCTTGAAGTAGGCCGGCGCTCATCGGTTTTCACCCATTGAGCTCGGCCCTTCGCCAAGCTGCAGAGACTCCGAAGAAACGGAGTCCGACGGGGGGGCGATTTCGTCCGCGGCCTGGGCGTGATTGCCTAAGAACAAAAGGGGGCTCCTTGGTCTGCGCGCGCTGCGCCACGCATCCCGTGGCCGCCGCTTATAGTATGAATTGGCATTAGAATTCATTTCAGATATTAGCCGATTGTGCGGCTTCCGGTTCCCAGAGCACGACCTGCCACATGCCTACCAGCTTCGAAAATTCAGATGCCGCCGATGCGTTGAAGCGCGAACTTTGGGCCGTTTGCGACTCTCTGCCGCAGCGTGGCGCCATCGACAGCCGAGAGGCTGGTGAGTGGATCGAATACATGGCGCACGTGCGTCCGAAGGAGGCCATGTGGCATATGCGCCGCGCCTCGGGCATCGGTGGTAGCGAGATTGGAGGCTTGGTCCGAAATCGTTGGAATATTCGTGCGGATTTCGAGTTCTCTGCACATGACTGGGCACTCGGAAAACTGCTTAAGAAGCTGCCGGACGAAGGTAATGAAAGCACGTACCGCGGCACCGTCATGGAGCCCGTCATCAGGCAGATGTTCTACGCGCAGTGCAGCGCGGAACGACTGCCAGGTGAATTCGAGCGGCTAAAGAACTCGGTAGGTGGCTTGAAATGGATGCGGTATTCGCCGGATGAACTCTGCCGAATTAAGCATCCCGTGCCTATGGTCGTGGGCGGCGAGCGACATCAGCTTTATGGACGCTACCTCGCCGACTACAAGGCGCCGTCCTTGGTCGAAGCTTCCGACGATATCTCTTTCCAGTACGCAGCCCAGCTGAACCAAGGCGCGATCCTCTGTGAAGAGCAGGGCATCGAGGTCGATGGTCTGCTGTTAGTGCAGTTCGATTATCAGAACTGCGCACTTCATTTGAATGCGCTACCAGTTGATCGAGAACTCTGCGAGTCGATTCGGGAAGCTGGGGACCACTACTGGGGCGAGGTAATGCAGGGCCGCATCCCCCGTTACGTGGTGAAGGAGCAGCGAACCATCACGGACGATCTGCGCAAAGCGGCCCTACCACTGGTCCAACGCCTTGCATTGCTGAGCGGCGTGGCAAAGCGGGCAAGCGACGAGGCTGACGCTGTCAGGCAATCGCTGAACGGCCTGCTCGATCTAAGCAACAACAGGCTGGGCACTGAGAGATTGAGTTTTCCCGAACTCATGAGTTGCTCCGCTACACAGGTAATCGACGATGAGCGCCTCCGCGAGCATCTGCCGCCCGAGGTTATCGCGGAGTGCCAAGTTCCTGGCAAAGCCAAAGCAAAGAGCGAGCTCGATCCCGATGCGGTCGCTCGAGTGTTAGAGGCCGCCGGCATCGATCTCAACTCGGTGATGCGTCGGAAGCTTGACCCGGCCAAAGTCCACCAAGTCTTGTCCGAACACAACGTTGATCCGAGCCTGGTGATCACCGAAAAGCCGGTCTGGCGCAGTGCAACCGGGGTTGCACAGCGGGTTGGCGACTGGTTGGAAGATCTGGACTGGTTTCGCGATCAGGCCCGGCCTGATCAGCCCGAATTTTTACCTGAGCCTTTGGAGGGCTCTGAACCTCCCCCACCGATCCTCCGTCCGGTCGATCGCGATGCGGGGTAACCGGCAACATCCAATTTCAGGAGCCACGAATGGCCATTATTTCGAATACATCCGGAAGACCGACCGACTATATCCAACTGACCTTCGGCGCGAATGCCAAGGCCCCATTGGGTATGTCACTGGCGAATAAAGACTTCACTGACTTCTCTCCGGTGCACGGTGTCGGCGGTCAGATCCGTCACGTCCATGTCCGCACAAAAGCGGTTGGCAACAAAATGATGGAGACCTGCACGCTTTACTTTGCCGACGATGGTGAGGAGCGGGGTACTGCGCTGCAATTTGCCACGGGTGGGCCGGAAGCCTATAGCTTCGCCGCTGGGCACCTTGTGGCGAAGTTACTTGCCTGCCGGCCGGACGATGAAATTCGCATCATGGCCTATGTCTTTCGGCCGGGAACCGAGGGCAAGGACCGCAATGGGAACGCATACATCCGGAAGGACCCTGAGCTCGCGGTCCCTGTCAGCGCGAATGGCCACAAGATTCTTCAGCCGAATTGGGGAGTTGACGATAGGCAGGAGCCGCTGACGCGTGGTCCTGACGCTCCCTTCATCATTAATCCCACCACCGGGCGGCCAACGGAGTCTCGCGATTACTCCGCCGCTCGTGAATGGATGACTGCTGCCCTTCATGGGCTGAAGTTCTCTTTCAACCGCCGGTCTCACGCTGAATCGCATCAGGCTGCGCACTCTGGCGAGATCTCCGCAGACGATCTGCCGGAGCACTTCGATTCGCAAGACTATCCCACGGAACAAGATCACCGAACGGGCGGGCGGGCCCAGTCGGCGTACCAGGGGCAGCGTGGGTAGATCTGTCCGCTGAAGTGACGAAAGCATGGCAGTGGAGGGGCGGGAGCATTGCCCGCCCCTATTTTTTTTTGGGGGTTGCGCCGGATGGAAGAGGGAGTAGGTTGACATGCCAATGTGGATTGATTTGAGGGACCCGGCGGGCGCGCGGCTGCGGCTCCTCGCTCATGAGGGACGGCGACATCTAGTGCTGGAAGGGGTCTCGCCTCAGGGCCGAGCGTTCCGCAGGGCGATCGAAGAGCTCGGGTTCACTTCAAGCCGCAGTGGTGCGCACTTGATGATGCCATTTCCTTCCGGCGCAACCACCTCTGCGGCCACATTCCAGCGAATCTGGCCGAATGCGGTGGCGCGAGACATGCCGGCCGCCGCATTCTTGATTCAACTCCGCAAGCCCGCAGGCCAAGCTGCTCCCCAGGATGCCAATGAGGCGGAAGAAGAGCGGCTTCGTGAGTTGCGGCAGACGCTGCAAGAATCAGACTACCTTGGGCGAAACAGCGCCGGCCATCGCGTCTTTGCCGGCAGATCTGGGCGCTTCGTCGCGACAGAAAGCGATGCGTTGCTGTACGAAAGTGACTCAGGCCGCGGCACTGCGGCGATGTTTCTTCGTGCGGGCGATGAGGAAGGACTGGTCGACTGCGCGTATGGATTCATTCGCAGTATCGAACTAGGTGAGGTCCAACGGGAAGGGGACCTAGAGCGGTTCATCGGCGCCGTACTGCCTCAGGCTGGCCCGGGCGCTCTGCCTGGAGCAAAGGTGAGGAGGGCGCTGGAGGAAGCCAAGTTCCGCTATCTGCAGGAGCGCTACGAAACCGCAGTGGAGGCCTGGGGCGATGCGATTCGCCTAACCGAATATATGGCTATCCCGCCGGGGCGAGGCCAAGATGCGTGGTTGCCGCTGCCTCTCTCTCTGGCAATCAACCAGGCGCTCGGTCTGCACCAGGACGCTCGTGCCGAGCACCCGGCCGGCGAGCGCGAGCCTCGCCGAATCCACCTGGGAGGGGACCTCACGGGCGCTGGCGCGCTAATGGTTCCGTCTGACATCACTGTCGTCGGATCGGATGACGTCATTGAGCATGCCTTACCCTCCACCCAGGCGGTGTTGCAGCGCGATGATGGGTCGTCGGCAGGGCTTGATTTTATGGTGCTCCAGACAAACTGGCAGCACGAACGCACCGACGCCGTCCAGAATCTTCGGGACATGATCCACCAGACATCTCGGGTGCGGGCTGGCGGTGGAGTGGCTCTGGTATCAAGGCTCTCAGAGGGCACCAGGCTCGGGATCTTGAGCGCCGAGCAGCGTGAATTGCTGGATGGAATGCGCCGCCAGGCAGATGTCGAAGCAATCTTGGATGTGCCTGCCGCCCTGACCCGGTCATCGGGTGTTGACGGTGGGGTTCGCTTGGTGATTGCCGCACCCCTGCGGACTGGTCAGCAGGCGCGCGCGGTACCCGCACCGAAGGCGTGTCACAGTTGGGATGAACTGAAGACGGTTATCGACGAGCTGCTCATTTCGCGCGGGCAGCGCCCCTCTTCCGATGACCTGGTGCGAATCAGTGATCGCACTCTCGAAAATGAGCTCCAGCGCCCCTACGTGGCCTTTTCTCGGGTCGGGGAAGCCCGAACCATGGTGCCGAAGAATCTACAGGCGTCTCTGAACTATGCGCTCGCGCGTGTGGAGGAGGAGCAGGGTTCGATGGACGAGTACGTTGCCTACGAACTCGGGATGGGAATGGAGACCCTTGCCGAACGCTTCTCCGCCGAACAAGTGGACGGTATCGGAATGATGATCAGCCGTCTACAGAAGGGCAGAGGGGTGATCGTAGGTGATGACACCGGGATCGGAAAGGGCAGGCAAATTGCGGCGTCCGCGGTTTGGGCCAATAAGCAGGGAAGGCCGGTCATATTTGTGACGGATCGGGCCAACCTGTTCTCGGACCTCGCCCGCGATCTGATCGACATTGATGAGTGGGCGCGCTTTCGCCCGATGCCACTCAACTCTGACGGCCATATTTTGGACATCATGGCCGACAATGAAGTGCTCGTGACCGCCACGTCCACCGACAGGATGAACTCGATTCTGGAGCAGGGCCTGTCGTTCGACGCGGTGGGCGTCAACCTGGTTATGCTGACCTATTCCCAGATCAGCAGAGAGGATAGCGCTAAGGCGGCTTGGCTGCTAACGCAATGCCCCGACGCGTTGGTCATCCTGGATGAGGCACACATTGCTGCAGGTAGTGATAGCAATACAGCGGACTATGTCCGCATGTTGAGCGAGCGCAGCTGGGGGGTGGTGTATGCAACGGCGACCTGGGCAAAAACCGCTCGCAATCTCCATATCTATGTGCGCGCCTTTCCAGAGTCGATCAATATCGGCCAAGTCACCGCCGCAATGAAGCGGGGCGGCGAAGAGTTCGCCGAGGTCTTTTCTTCGATGCTCGCACGCGACGGTGCCTTCTATCGACGTGAACATGACCTCTCCAAGCTTGAGGCGAATGTGCTGGTTGACGATCAGCACTTTGACCGGAACCGAGCAATTCTGACGCAGGTCTCAGAAATACTCGGCATGATGTCTCTGCTGAGTGGAGAAGTTGAACAGCTGCTGCACCGCGCCAACAGCGCCACGCGCGGCGCATTACGCGCTGCACACGAGGCTCGCACTGCATGGGTGGCACAGGCCAAGGAGAATCTCGAAAATCTCGACCGCCGCATCCAAGACTTGGCACAGCGCGGCGAGGTCGACGCACTGGCGACGGTACAGGATGAACGCCGTCGGTTGGTTGAGCAGATTGGGCGCCCGATAGCCAAAGGAAGCTTCTTCCAGAGCAGCTTCTCTACGGGCGGCATCCTTTATCAGGCGATGCGTCGCACGCTGGCTGTACTGATGGCGGATGCGACAGTGGATCGCGCCGTAGAGTCCATTCGGGCGAACCGTCGGCCGGTCATCATCTTTGATGACACAGGCGAAGCTCTGGTACGCCGGTTTATTGAGGAGGAGCGGGAGCGAATCGAAGCCGCGATCGCCGCCCGAGAGGGTGACGTCGATGTTCGCGCGCTTGCTGACCAGCTGAGCTCCCAACGGCGGACGTCGGTTGTGCCCGATGTGCGTA
The DNA here is from genome assembly GCF_030864005.1 of Achromobacter seleniivolatilans. Classification (NCBI taxonomy): domain Bacteria; kingdom Pseudomonadati; phylum Pseudomonadota; class Betaproteobacteria; order Burkholderiales; family Alcaligenaceae; genus Achromobacter; species Achromobacter seleniivolatilans. The sequence goes on along the minus strand of NZ_CP132977.1, from coordinate 95,305 downwards.
TGCCGATGCTCAAGGATCTGATGCACTCGTTCCTCAAGCGATTGGGGGGCGTCAAAATGCAGGAGAGTGACGACCCCGAAGCCGGTGGAGCCGGGGAAAGCAGCGTAATTTCTATCTCGGCTGTTCCCGGCGTGAGCGACGGTCAAGTGGAGGCCTATCGCCGAGGAGTCGAAGCAATCATGGCGCGAGTTGAATCGCTGCCAGACCTTCCGATTAGCCCTGCAGATTACATCCGGGTTCGGCTGGAGGAGGCAGGCTACCGGGTGGGCGAGGTGTCAGGTCGCCAATTCGCGCTGCATCGACCCAATACGGTCGACGATAGCGGCAATCCCTACCGTGGGTTTGCAGGTCCGTGGAGAGTCGTGAAACGCGCGAGGAAGAAGACCGACGTCATGGCGACGGTGCGTGCTTTTAATGACGGCAGAATCGACGTCGCGCTGCTTAATAGGGCGGGGGCGACGGGCGTATCTATGCATGCGTCACCGCGATTTCTCAATCAGGACCGGCGCGAACTGATCGAGTACCAAATTCAGGAGGATCCGACCTCGCGATTGCAGCTGTATGGCCGAGTTAATCGCTTTGATCAGGTTGTTGGGCCGATGCTCAGCATCATGACAACTGGATTGCGGGGAGAGCTGCGAAATCTGATGATGCAGAACCGCAAGCTGGCTGGCTTGTCAGTGAACGTTCGTTCAAGTCGCGAGAATGCGGCGCTCATTGACGATGTTCCTGACATGCTGAATAGCGTCGGGGATGAGGTCTGCGAAGAGTACTTGCTGGAAAACCCGGGCGTGATGAGTCGCCTAAGCATCGACGTGGCCAGAGTGAAGGAACGCGCTGGGCTGGCCAATCTTGTGACGCAGCGCATAGCGTTGCTACACCCTGACGATCAGGACAAAGTCTACGACGATCTTTTCGCAGCCTACGATGACGCCCTTGTCCGTCGGGAGCTGTCCGGGGAGGGCAGCGCCAACATTCGCAATCGAGACTGGCGCGCGCGCACCGTGGAAGAGGAACGCGCCTGGGGACCTTCAGGTGAGGTTCCACAGGAACTGTTTTCGGCCTTTGACGGCCCGGTATTTCTTCGCACAGTCGAGTATGTGAAGGATTACCAACCTATTGGCTGGGGCGCGCTAAAAGAGACCATCGCCGAGTCGAACGCAGCGTTGGTGGCAAACAGCAAGGCCAAGTTCCTGCCCCTGGCGTCACATGTGGCCGGCAGATCTATGGTGGTTGCGGATTACGCTGGGGAACAGAATGAAACGCTGGACGTTCGTCGAGGGCGGCAGGCTCGGGACGTCCTTCAACAGCTTCAGCAAGCCGCGAGTGTGGCCAGGTCGGAAGGGCCCGAAAGGGCTGGCCAGACTGGCATGGCAGGTGTTCGATCGGATTGGCGAGCTGCACTTGCCGGTGCTTGGGTACCGGTAAGAATTCGACGCGGTGGCCAGAACGTCTATGACAGGTTCGTGGCCTATGTTCCTCGCCGGGCCCCCTACATTCCCATGTGGCAGGTGAAGGGCGACAGTGGTGGGGAGTTGCGTCTGCGCCTCGATCAGGATGAGGCGGTGTCGTTGCAAGTGGTTGGCCGCCGTACACCCTCAGACGGCGTGACATGGGTGGAAATGTTCAAGCGGGCCTACCTGCCGCAAGATGAGCGCTTGCGGCAGATTTCGATAGCGTCAATCGTCGAGAATGCCGGGCGGATTTTGGAGGGAAAGCGCATCATTGCGATGCAGCGGACCGATTGGTCTACGATCGATGAAGCCCTGTCCCAACCAGAGGACAATGGGGTCAAGGAGGCACATTGGCGCCTGCTGTTTTTGCGTTCGGTGATGGCCGAGCTGGTACCTGGGACTGAACTCACTCTTCGTGAGATTGCCGGATCGAGTACCCAGACCTTTTGGAGCGTTGGCGATACGATGACGGTCGCAAAGGTGGAGATACCGTCTCCCGAAGATGCCGCAGTGTTCTCGAAGTGGAAATACCACCTTGTGCGTCCGGGAGACGAGAAGCCCACCGTGCTGACCGCGGCATCACTATTCAAGCGTGCGGGCATGGCGCCGGATTTTGCGCAGGTCGAGGTGGGCAAGACGCACATGTTCGATTTTGATGCACGCGGAGAGACCGCCCGCTTAGAGCGGCGATTTGGTGATCACACCCCAGGACCGGTGACCATGCGCCGAAAGCTCCTGACCGGGAACCTATTCCAGGCCGCGGAGTGGGCCGAAGCTACCAAGGCGGGCATGGCCATCACTTATACCGACGAAACGGGCCAGCGCCATCGGGCTATCCAGGTGCGCGCGACTGCATTCGGGCGGCAGGATATCAATCTTCATCGTCTACCCATCCGGCTGCACAATCCGTTGATGATCACTGATTTCCTGCACAGAACCTTGGACTGGGCTGCAGCTTTGCCGCCCAACGATCGTCAAGTCGCGCGCACGCTGCAGGTTCCGATGTCATTTAAGGCCGCCATGCACGAAGGTGATCGCCGACAGAGCCTTATTGACCTTTTCGGTATTGCTCCATACGCGAATGAAGGGAGGGGCGCTGTAGCTTTCGGAGTGGAGAAGCGGGAAAAAGCCCGCTTCGTTCGAATGGTGAAATCGGCTATGGAAGCGGACAGACGAGACTGGGAGACCGACAATCCGGAGGAGCCCTATCCGTTGTCGCTTACCGCCCAGGCGGCGCGAACACCGCGGGAGCAGGAAGACACCACCTTGATGTTCTCTTTGCCGGAGGGGAGGGAGGCCCGCACGCGATTTATCGCGGTGGTCATTCGGGCTGTCGGTCTCCAACTGTATGTGCGGCCACAGGACTTGAAGTTGGCAGAACTGGCCAGGCAATCAGAGGTCGTGTTTTTCCAGGAAGTGGCAGAGCGCTTGGCACCCGAGCGCCAGCGACTCCTGGACGCCCAGACGGCTCGCCGGGAGCGGAACCGAGAATTAGTAGGGGATTCGTTCGACTCCGCCGAAGCGGAGTCAAACGCGGTAGCTGAGCATGGCGCGGGGGCCGAAGACAGCCAGCACAATCTGGCCCTTTCCGCTCCCCAACCTGCTGGCGCTCAGGCACAAGCAATGTAAGTCGCCCGGGTCTGGCGGCGGGCGAAGCACCAGTTTCCCTGCCGCCGCAACAGTCTTCGGCTCAAGTCGCTTATACAATATGAATAGTAAGTACAATTCATATCGAAAAGGCGGCGAAATGGCGACAGAGCTGACGAAGCTGGACGAGCTATGGGTTGCGGAGAAGCCGAGCAATCAAGCCGTCGTAGAAAAAGCGCTGCGCGCTTTGGGCGCGCATTGGATCAATTCCTCTACCAGCAGGGCGGACGGGTTCGTCCTGTTGAACTGGAAGGGAAAGATGATCGCGGTCACCAGTGTGTTTGGGCACATGCTGGAACTGGTGCCGCCCCGTGGCTATGAGAGCTACCAGCGCTATGTCGAGCAGAGCAAGGAACTCGGCCGTTGGGATTTCTTCAGCTTTCTGCCATTTTTCCCACCTGAGCTTTTGCACGTGGCCAAGCCGGAGCTCACGCGAGACGGCAAACCGGTGACAAAAAATGGTCAGCCGGTCGAGTCGTTGCGGTTGAAGATCGTGGAACAGCTGTTGCGCAAGGCAAAAGAAGTTGTCAACGCCTGCGATATCGACCGGGAAGGTCAACTGATTTTCGACGAAATCGTCATCCGACGGTTGAAGCAAGATCCCACCGAGTCAAGATTCAAGCGGATTCGCATTGTCGACCCGGGCGACAAGGCGATGATGACGACCGTCCAGACTCTGGAACCGAACGGTTCTGACTTTTGGGTGAATCTCCGGGCGTCAGCAGCAGCGCGCGCAGAGTGCGACTACCTTTTGGGCATGAATGTCTCGATGGCTGTCCAATCTTTGGTCCGCCGTGAGCGTGGGGCGCCTGCCATCGGTTTAGGCCGCGTCAAGATTGCAATAGCGGTGATGGTCGAGCAGCGGGACCGGCAAATTTCTGAGTTCGTCGCATACGACACGTACGTCCCCATTGCTCAACTTGCCGATCGCACGCAGTTGCGTTGGTTCAAGCGCCTTGGGGCGGAGACTTCTCCTGCGTTTAACGGCAAAGGCCAATTGGTGGACAAGGTACTGGCCGACCGCATCGTTGCTGACCTGGCGCGCGGACAGCCAGGCGAGATCACGAGCGCCTCCACAGAGGAGAAGGCCGATGCGGCTCCGCTTCCCTATTCGATGGGCACGCTTTTGGTTGATGCGTCTAAGAAGCTGGACCTGACTGTGCAAGAAGTGCAGGAGTTGGCGCAGCGACTTTACGAAAAGCACAAGCTCATCACATATGTGGGCACCGATTGTCAGTACCTGCCGGAAAACATGCATGAGCGCGCGCCGGAAATCCTGGATGCATTGAGGTTCGCTACAGGCGCCGTGCCTGGCCTCGAAAACGCATTGGAAAAAGTCGACGCCAACTACAAGTCGCCGGCTTTCAACGACAGCAAGGTGGATGAACACTTTGCGATCACACCAACAGGGGCTGAGCCAGTAGGCCTAAACGATACCGAAGCGGCTCTTTACGGAATGATCGTCAACCGGTATGTGGCGCAGTTTATGGGCCCATATACCTACCTTTCTGCGGTGCTGACGGTGCAGTTCGGCCAGGATGTGTTTCGTGCGCTGGCTCGGAAGCCCACACGCCCGGGCTGGCGCTCATTGTCGGATCACGCGATAGATGACGCTGACGGCGCCAGCGAAGCGGTCGACGTTTCACGTTTTCACGAGGGTGCGAAGGTCCAAGCTGCGGGGGCGCGCCTGGATGTCAAGAAAGTTGGACCTCCGAGTGCGTTCAACCAAGCCACGCTTGCTGAAGCGATGTTGAATGCACACCGTTATGTGCGCGATGAGGAATACCCCTCACGAGATAAGGCAGAAGAGGTTCGCCAAGTTCTATGCCAGACGGAGGGCATAGGTACATCTCGGACCAGGGCCAGCGCGATCGCAGACGTGATCACCATGGGGTTGCTGATCGAGGCCGGCGCTGGAAAAAAGCGCACGGTCCATATCTCTGACGTCGGGCGGCAAACCCTTCGCCTGCTTCCCCCACATCTGACCAGCATCGCGATCACCGCTCAATGGGAGCTCCTGTTCTCGCTCGTTGCGAAAGGTCAGATCCCCGCGAGTGCGGTGATTGAGCAGCAGAAGCAACTCATCAAGCACGTCATTAAGTACTTGGATGACAACCGCCGAGCGGCCGCGTAGCTGTTTGGTTGCCATCCCCATTTTCATCTTTGTTGGATTCGATATGTCCTTTGCTTCTACCACTGAGACGCCGCACCCCAGCAGCTCCGCCAGCTTTCTCGCTCGCGTCGTGAAAGCGTCGACGAGCTGGACTCCCGAGCAGCGTCAAGATTTCCGGGACTTCTTCTGCACTGACGAAACGGATATGGAGCTGATTGCCCGTCTTGGAATTTCCGGCGCAGATCTCAGAGTGCGCCGGCAGAACATTGCCAAGCTGGTGCAGGTGACGGCATGAAACTGAAAAGCTCTGATCCGCGCCAACTCGATTTGTTCGCTGTGGCGGAGGAGATCTTCGGGAAGCACTTCACGCTTGATGCCTCCCCGGGCGCTTGGAATTTGGCCCCCGCGGCAGCCGCCGAGAAGATCTACAACAAGGAGGGCCCAATCCTCGAGCTTACTTCGGCCGACGAGGACCGGTTTCACAAAGGCGGCTTCCGCAAGCTCGCGGCATCAATGCTGATGGGGGCGATCGACGATGTCGTTCACGCGATCACGCCGGAAGCGAAGGACGCCGCGCTTGCATACTTCACTGAGAAGGACGGGCCATTTCCCTTCGACACTCTCCTGGATTGGCTTGGCCCGCCCCTGGATCAGTTCAGTGCGGAACACTGGGCCGCGCGCATCTCCCAAGACCCATCATCCGCAGGCGCTGGCGTGCATCGCTACTGGCGTGCGGTGGAGCAGCGCGAAGCAGATATCGCTGCGCGCGAAATTGGCGATGACGAACACGTGCCTACCTACGACTTGCCAGAAGCCGTCGTCCATCTGCCGAGAGAGCGGATGGGAGGGATGTAGCCCATGGACAACCGATTCATCTGCGGGGGGCGCTTGCTGAAGCGTTTGGGCACTGAAGCAGGCCTCACCTTTACCGTACAGGAGGACGGCTCGCAACGACGCAGCATCGTCGCTTGCGATGATGCCTTGGAATCCAACGTTCTCGGGCCTCTGATCGCCCTGCAGGCCGAGCGAGTGTGGCAAGGGCTGTTCCCCGAGTACCGCGGTCTGGTAACGGGTGCCAGCTTCCTGGTGCAGCCGGAAAGCCTGGTGGGCCTGGCGGTCAATTGGCCCCTGCTTGGCCGTGACATAGCGTCCCTTCATCGTATGTTGGCGATCGCCCGTGCAGCTGACTCGCTTCTGGATTGGGACCGACGCCAAGTTGTCGAAGTAGAGGAAATGGTCGACTGGTATCAGCGCCTGGATGTGCAGTTGCAGGACGATGTTCTGTATCTTCCCGCCGCGCCGGGCTGGCCTGCTACTCGAGTTCCGCTGCATTTCGTTGAAGGGGAGCGCCACGCGCCCCAGGAGAAGTCTCATGCCTAGTGCCGGACTTCTTGAGCAAGCTCGTCGCGGCAGGTACCGTGCCGTTCCGCCGGTCGTGCCGGTCCCTGATGGTGTGGAGCAACTGCAGAGCCAGTTGAGCCTGGCACAGCTGGAACCGTCCGAATTCCAGTCCGTGGAAGAATTGCCAGACCCTCCGGCGATGTTAGACCGGCGCCCTGCTGCCGCACGCGCAGACTCGCCACCGAGGCCGGCAGACATCCAGCAAAGCCGGCAGCACGCATCCGGCGTTGCTCGCGGTGAAGCGGCGGGAGGGGCGGCGGCGCCCTCGCCTGCACTCCGGCGCCAGGCTGATGTAAAGGGCGAGGCGCTGGCTACCGCAGCGCCGGCACCAGGAGCATCGCCAAAATTCGGTGGCTTTCGCATTCCGGGTATGCCCGGCATCGTGAAAAGTGGACGTACGGCTATTGAAGGGTCTGCTCCCCAGGCGTCCTCTTCGCCGCCGGACCTTCGAGCGTCCGCGCACGGCCTGCATAGTTCGGCGCCATTGGCTCGACCGCTACCCACTTCCGCTGGTGTCGAAGCTGCGGCGAGCGACTCGACGAAGAGTGGACAAGTGGTCGCCAACCGGCATGCTGCTGGCGTATTGACTCGGCTGGTATCGGCGGTAGTGGAGGGGGCAGGAGGTCGTCCGGCGACGGCGGGTGAACCCAACAAGCAGACCCTGGCAGCGCTGATTACGGAAGCCCACCGCGTCTCTCTCGAGCTGACTGCGGCAGCAGCAGGAGAGACCCCCGCGCGCCGCTCCCTGCAGGCCACCATGCTCAAGGAGACCGCCTTTGCTCTCGCGCGCCACTACAACAGGACAGGTGAAGTGGCCGCGGACGCCTTCCGCCAGGTAGCGCAGGAGGTGCTTGATGCGGGAGCCACGCTGGTGTCCCAGGAAATCATCGATCTGTTGGCGCAAACCAGCCCGGACTATGGCAGCTACGAGAGCGAGCTGCAGTACGCCGAGGACCGCTTGCGAGCGGCGTCGTTCGATATCGCCTGGGATGTGCAGCGTTCGCTCGAGGACCCCAGATTGCATTACGGGCGCTTCTTCGATCTGGGCGCTGGCAGCCAGGACGCCGACCGGCCCTTTACTTATGGCCAGCCACTCGGATCCGTACGCGACCGGCTACTGCAGAGCGTGCGTCGGGTTGTGGAGCAGGCGCAGCCTGACATCTCCTCGCCGTTGATGATGGCTAAGTGGCGGGAGGGGGCTTTGTCGCGCGCATCAAGCCTCCTTTGCGCCATCTATCGGACTGAAACGGTAAACCTGCTGCGCACCGAGGCGACTCCTGACCTTTTGGGTCGTGCCAGAGCGAATGCGCTCGGCCGGACGTTCGAATCGGTAGTCGCCAGCGCGGAGCGCAAGGCCGCCGCGCAATTCAACGAGATCGAACGTAGTGCCCCTGAGTTGATGCGATTGGGTGAGCGTTTACAGGAACCCAACCAAGATGCACCGCGCCCAGTGGCGCGGGTGATAGATCGGGATCGGAGCTGAATATTTTGACGAAATCACAACGATGCGGCGGAACTCGCCGCGCTGTGGCGCTTTTTGTACTCATGGCGCATTTTGGTGCGTACGCATCGACTCAGGCATGCGACCCGGCACTGGACGAGGCCATTGAAAAGCGCCGCCAGGCTAGTGACAAGCAGATTGACACCGTCGACCAGGATATTTCCAACTCGGGTAAGCGCATGCTCGACTGCATGGTGGACTTTGGCGATGTGGTGGGAAATTCGATCTCGATCGGCGGGCAAATGATCGACTTGAGCGGCGTCATCAAGAGTCTGAACCAGGAGGCCTGCCGCATGACTCGCGAGGCAAGTCAGGGCCGCCTGCCCAAGTTCCCATCGCTTGAGAGCGTAGGGCGAGGAGCCGGCGGCCAACTGCCAGGACGCACGGCTCCCGTTTACACCCCACCGATAAGTCCGGCGCCTGCGTTTCAAAGCAACAGCGTGCAGCAACAGTCGCAGGGCCTGCAGAACCAGCCCTTGAGCAACAGTGTGCCGTTGTCGTACGAATCGATGGATAACGTATATGACGCACTCTCGAGTGCCATGGGAGGCCGTCGATGAGCTCGCGCGCGTCCAAGCGAAGTCGCACCGCCCGTGCGCGCCTAGTGAGCCTGCTGCGCGCGCAAGCGAGGGAGCATCGGTCGCATCTGAAATTCCATTTGATTAAGGGCTCCTGATGGATGCTAAGACCAAAAGCCCGCGTGGCACACGCTTGCGGCGCAATGCGATTGCGGGGGCGCTGGCGTTGACATTCAGCACCGCCGCGGCGTCCGGGGGCGGATACGTCGCCGATGGCTATGCGCCGATGATTTACCAAGGCGTGCAGCAGACCCTTGCCCAACTTCAATCTGTGGTCGCGGCCATCCAGAACGCGCGAGACGCGATCGTTCAAGCCATCTACAAGTCCACTGGCTCACAGACTGAGGCACTGACGAACGCCATTTCCAAAGGCTCGGAGCTGGACTCACAGACCAATCGGCAAACGCAAGTTGAACTGGAACGGGCAAGGCGTGACGCGGCGCTTGAGCAGGCCAACGGGTGCTCGGTTACTGCGCGCTCGAAATCTGGTGGCGCCGGCGCCAGCTCGACTGAGTCGGGCGGTCGATACGGCGGAGGCGGCGCTCCTGTGGCGATGACCGGAAACTCGACGGTCAGCGTCGCAATGGCTACGGCGATTGATCGTGGCAATGGCATTGCGCCCGCACCGTCGACGAACAAGCAGGTGGAGGACACCGCCAAGGGAGCGTGCGAGACGTACGGTGCGGGCAATCCGCTTCGCGAACTTTGGTGCAAGGCGGCAGGCTGGATCGCTGGAAATATGACGGGCTTTTACCAGGCAGACGTGCGCGCCGAAACACTATTCGATGGGCCGCAAGCGTCCCGTGACGCCAAAGGCTTCAAGCATCAACGCACCCTAGGGACCTCGAAACAGGAGCAGGATGCGATCAATTCCTTTATTTACCACCTCGAAAAGCCTCAGCAGATCGAGGACCCCTCGAAGCTCGACCTGAAAACACGCGAGGGCAAGGGTTACTTGGCGCTCAAAACGACGTTTGACGCGCGCATCTCGATGGGAAGCAAGTCCACCCGAGACTACATAGGCGCTCGTTCGCCGGATAAGGAATCGATCCCGATGCTGCAGCAGCTTACGGCTGACCCAATCACCGGCGCCTGGGTTTCGCAGTATCTGAAGAAAAATGCTCCGAACTGGGCAAGCGTGGGGATCTCCGTGGAGGAGTTGGAACACCTGGAGGTCGAGCGCCGCTATTTAAACCCCGCCTGGCAATTGGATTTTGCCAGCCAGTTTGATGCGGCGGTGATCGCCCGTGAGGCCACACTGATCAGCTTGGCTCGGCACGACGTGGAGGTGAAGTCCCTGCAGGAGTCGCGAAAGACCAACATGCTGTTAGGGCAAATCTACAACTCGCTGGTGCGTGTCGAGATGCGCGAGATTATGGATGGAGTTCGAGAACAGTCCAAGGACGCGGCAACCGCGGTGGAGTAACAGATATGCAAGGGACTGGAACCACTTATCGCTGGCGCGAGAAGATGCCGGCGATCCTGATGGACCTCATATCGAAGAGGCCAGACCGTCTGCTTCGCCTTGTGGAAATGAGCTATTCGGAACTTCGTCGCGCAGTTGAGGACAAGCCGAAGGCCGACCTCTTGCGCCGGCTCGAAGCAAAGACCGCAGGACTGGACAATGCCAGGTTGAATCTTCACGACTGGATCTCCCAGCAGACGAAGAAAATGCCTGGCGAAGCTGAAGCCCAGCGATTGGATGATCTGCGCAATGTGAAGCGGAACCTCGACGGAGACCTGGAGCGCATGCGACTTGTTCTGCAGGGCGCTGCGCTCTTGCAGCCTCACATGGTCCAAGCTAAAGCCCTTGAAGCGCTCGTAGGCGTGCATATCAGCCTCAAACAGCTCCGCAAGCACTTTCTGAATATGTTGGAAGCAGACAAGGTGGCGGCCGATTCGCCAAGAGAGAAAGACACCGATGCTCGGGAGACATCGAGGGCAGAGCGGCATCAGCCGCGCGAGGGGATGGTCTGATGAAAGCTAAGTCCTCGCGGATGTCGATTTGTCGATCATGGTTGACCCCCGCCTTCCTCGTTGCCATGTCTTTGCTGACCCAGGCGGCACTAGCGCAGCAACGGCCGCCGACCACGGGTGAGCTTGAGCAGGCCATTAATCGTGACACCGACAAGAGCTATGAAGTTCTCCGGATGGTGTTTGGCCAATTCGCACAGAATCCATTCTTGGAGGTTGGCACACCTGACACGTTGCTCGGTCATGTCTTCTTGATCTCGAACCTGGTGATCATGGCGCTTGGCGTTGTTTGGTTCACGTACAACGTCGGTGCAGGAATTTTGACGTCTGCCCATGAGGGACGCGTACTTGGCCAACGAATGTCGTCTGCATGGTTTCCCGTTCGAACCACCGTCGGTGTAGCGGGGATGCTGCCCGTTTTCGGAGGATTCTCCGCGGCGCAAGCAGTGATGATGTGGACGGGCCTGCTGGGTATTGGAGCGGCCAATATGTCCCTACACGCGTCGATCGATGCCGCTGCGAATTACGCTCCTTTGGTGCAATCCGAAGCGATGGTGAAGCCGCTGGGTTCGGGCGTACTCGCCGCCGATGTGGCAGACGCGTTGTTCATGAGCAAAGTGTGTGTATTGGCCAACCGGGCCTACGACAAGCCTGACGGGTATAGCACGGCAAACTTGCTTGTTGACAACCTCAGCTCCGATGACGGAAAACGTCGGAACAGCCTTTACGGTGAACGTCTTTGCGGCGGGGTAAATCTGTCTGGGAACAAATTCGCAACCGATAACGCACGTTCTGACTCCGGACTTCAGTCGATGCTGGCCTATCGCGTGGCGTCGGTTGACTATGCTGCAATTGCCAAGGCAGGAAGGCAGGCGTCGGTTACGCAGTTGAGGTTGCTGAGTGCGGCCGTCAATGTTGTTGCGATTGACTGGTTTTCGGGCTACCAGAATGCACTCAAGAACGGCACGAAAATACCGGATTGGCCCACGAAGAACTTGGAGCTTTCGCGCAAGGGTGTCAACTTCGCATGGAAGGAGATCATCGCGCCACTGGTCCCAAAGGGATCGGCAATTCGAGAGAAAGTTATCAAGACCATCAAGCGAGATGGATGGGCTGTCCTAGGTGCCTGGAACTCTACGTTTGCCGAAGCTAATGCCGCTATTGTGGATGCTGCCAATGTCTACACGGTGAGCGTTACGAGCCCGGGGAATCGGGTCGGTTTCAGCTTTGGCGAGTTGGGCGATCAGATTCGTGGACTGGGGCAGCGCGCGCTTAGTGCGGTTGGGCTTGGCGATGTCCCTCAAACGGATGTGGTTCGGGATACCTTGGCCGCGCTCAATTCCAAGCGGGAAACCGCCGAGTCTTCGTCCGAATGCCTTTTTAGCTCCTGGGAATCATCCACGGGGAATTGCTCGATGGGCCAAGCCATCGCGCTTTACATGATCGACGGAATTTCGGCGAACAGCGGTGGGCAGGGCTTAGTGAATCCGATAATCGCCGCAAAAAATGTCGGTGACTGGCTCATGACGTTGCCGCAGGTAGCGTACTTCGCCAACAAACTGAAAAACCTACCTGGGCCAGGCAGGGCAGTCAGCGCCGCAGCAGAGGCCGCGGGTAAGATCGCGACAAATCGAGCCATGAGCTCACTTGCCAAACTTATGGGCGGCGACGCCATCGCATTTTTGGAAAAGTTGGGGATGGCGATGTTCATCGTAGGGGCAGTCTTGGCAATCTACGTGCCGTTCATTCCGTTCCTGACATGGATGACAAGCATCATCGGATACTTCACCACCTTCGTCGAGGGCTTGGTCGCGATGCAGCTTGGGGCGTTCTCACACCTTTCCGGTGAGGGCGATGGCATGGGATCGCGCACCGAGCGGGCATACACCCATTTGCTCGCCGTTCTGATCCGCCCGACGCTGATGGTCGTGAGCTTCTTTATCGCGAATGCGATGCTCATCATGCTGGGCACACTGTTCAATCAGATGTTTGCTGCGGCATTGGCGAATGTGCAAGGCAACTCTGTGACCGGTATCGCCACCATCATTGGCGTGCTGGCTGTCTTCATGGTCTGGCAGGTCGTGATGGTGCAAGGGATCTACAACATGGTGTATGAGATTCCTGATCGCTCGTTGGGCTGGATCGGGTCACAGCTTGAAGCGCGATTTGGCCGGGAAATGGATCACAAGATCGAATCGATGACTCACACGTCCATGCGTTGGGCTGGTACGTCTGGGATCGGAATGGTGAAGGTATAAAAAAAGGCCCCGTAGATTTTGACGGGGCCTTCTCGTTTTAGCTGCAGATTAAGTGTCATTTCCCATTCCATGCTTCGCGAATCGCATCTACGACTTTCATTCGATAGTTCGGATATATGATGAAGGCAAATATTCGCGGTATGAGACCCATGCCTATTTCCAACAGCACCAGCGCGACGGCGGCGGCGATGGGCACCAGGACAATTAGCGCGAGCGAGTTGCTGGCGAAGATGTAGCCACCGCCGAGGCCGATGATCAGGCCAATGATGACGGTCTTGGGCCGCGCGAGAAACATCACCAGGTCATGGAATCCACTGGTTCGATGTGCGGTCATGATTTCGTGCTCCATTTAGATTGAAAGAATGTAACAGATTTGTATGGTGTTGGCGCTAGCAAGCACGTCGGTCAATCGGATTGCCTTTGCGGGCCTTTTCGGTCTTCGAAATCTAACTGGCCAGGCATTCGCGCCGGATGATGTCGCATCCCACCACACATGCTACAGAGGTCGACGACCGTTCCAAAACTTTTGAGCCGCGTGGAATTGTGTGCCAGGACGGCCTTGGCTTCCTTGGTCACTTTGGACGATCAGGCGTCACCGATCTTGACGGCGGGGCTGGCCGCTCCACTGCTTCGCTCTTATGCCGCGTGAACGCTCTAGTCAGCTTCTCGGAGTTCTGCGGATCGACGCCAGAGTCCTGTAGTGCTTGGCGCCAATGCTCATCGACCGTCTGCGCAACCTCTTCCACAATGTTCCAGGCTTGCGCCGGCGTGAGACGGAACTGATCTGCCGAGCTCACGGCGTTCTGATAAGTGGATCGAGCACCCTCATCTCCGACGAGCATGCCCTGATAGACGCGTTCCGTGGCCACTACCGACGGAACGAGATCAAACGCTGGCGACAGCTGCAGAGTGTCAATCCGGGACACGTCTGGACCGTCAACAAAACCGTGGTTGAGCTCGTGGTCGTCTGTATTGGATGTGGCGATGTTGAAAATTAGGCGCCTGAAGAGTTGGCGGGTGTCAGCCGCGGGATCTTCACTCCATTTGGTCATGCGCCGCGCGAGCCCGGGATAGCTACCGTGTGCGGACGGCGGAAGGTCGGGAATTTCAAGTGCGCTGCGCGCGGAGGCATAGCGCAGCCGTCCGAATTCCCCCCCCGGAAGGACGTTGACATCGAATCGCTCCGTCAGGAAAACAGCGCGGCCGCCCACCTCGATCAACCGGCAGTTGGGCACATCAATGCCGGCGCGCCTGGCGAGGAGATACATGGCGTATTCCTGCCGCGCGACCTCGGGCAAATCCGGTGCGTCTTTCGTGCTTGGGAACTTTGCGATCCAGATCCGGCCTTCGGCAAGCACGGAGCATTTTGGCCGGGCGCCCCCCAGAGACAGGCCCGGGCGTAGCAGCTGTTCGGCGTCTTGGGGCAATTGCTGACCCTGCTCCACGGCACGAGCAGCACGATGAATGTCTTCGAGCTCGCTGATGGATGCCAACCATGCGGTGGAGTCCACGGCGCTAGGAGAATCACTAAATAGCAGCGCTCCCGTTCTTACTCCACCTTGGGACAATCGAAGGTAGCCGAGCTGGTCCTGTTCCCCGTAAAGTCGGTCGATCAGCGCGCGCCCCCAAGAGTCCGGGCCCGCGTCGAGCAGGAATCCAAAGTAGCCACGATTGGCTGTAGTGGCAAACAGTGTCCGTCCCAGCGGGACCGAGGGGCACAACGCAACCGCGTTGGATCGGGCCAAGTAGGATTCACCATACGCAAACTCGCCTCTACCGTTAGACGAGGTGAGTTCGGTGTGCTGAAAGGCGCCGGCAACCACGGGCGAAGAATGCCCGGGAAGGTAGGTCCAAACGTAGATTTGTCGAGCCACGTTGCGTCCTCAGAAATTCGTGTCGATGGAAGGCGAACCAGATCCGCCGTTGGAGAGATCGGGAGGAACGAGAAGGTCGACGGCGCTGTCCAGGTCGAGTGCCCATAGGATTGCCAGATAGCTCCCCATGGCGGGGGTAGGTTCGCCGTGCTCAACCGCGCGTACCGTAGACACGCCGAGTCCTGCGACGGTGGCCAGACGCTCTTGTGTCCAACCTCGTGCCTTTCGTGCTGCCCTGAGACGCCCAGCGAACAGGGTCAGTCGTTTTTTGGTCTCAGGGGCAAGACCGGGGGCTTTATTCATTGCGTTGACACCGAAAATGGTTGTTTTCGATGGTTTAGCACTGATTTCTATCGCAGTCCACCCATCTGCCTGCCAGCGAGCCAGGCGAATCAACTGCCGAGGTGGACCGATCCAGGTCTTCTTCTGGGCTCGCATGAATACGAGCCGCCGCGGAGATAGGCCTTAGATCGGGTGTCGCGCGAGGGGACCGGCGATAGGTTCTGAACGCCAAGATTCCACTCCATAGCAATGGGCTCGGCGTGCGATCAGCGCACCAAAGGAACGTGGCGCGCAGGAGCAGCTGCGCTATCCATCAGCCGACGCGCGGCGCGTTGCGTGTCGATGCACTCTTCCCAGTTGATGCCCATGCCAGCGCTTTGGGCTTGCTCTGCAGCACCTGCCTGGATGCAGGCGGTGTCGAGATCTTCCAACATTTCGACGAGTTCAGCGGGAACGAATGTCCAGCCGCTATTTCGTTGGCCGCCTTCGGTTGCCGCGCTCGCGGCAATGCCGTTGTGCCTGGCGCGGATACGTTCGCACAGTGCGCGCAGCGTTTGCGCTCGCTCCTCCCAGTAGAGGCGGTCATTGGGGAAAATTGCGGCCTTCGCTGCCACAGAGCATGCGGTATTCCAAACATCCAGCATTTCGAGAAGCTCGACGGGTACCGGCATCCACCCCTTCATTCTGTCGCCGGGGCCGTACGCCGGCGAAGATTGATAGCCGGCGCGGCGAGGGGCCATGAGAACGCTGCTGCGCGCCGGCGGCGGCCTCAACTTTATGGGTTGGGGAGTCGTAGACGAAGACGCATTATTAACAAGAGTAGTCATAACAAGGTTGTGCCGTAGGTGACGCCATGCAAGTTACAATAAAAGGACGCAAACCGTAAACATTTGAAATGAACACTATAGTTTGTAGCTCAATAGAGCGCAATGCGTTGCTATGCGGGTTTACAGAGGAACCCAGCAGTGGCAGCGAAGCACTCTCTTGCAGCGGCATTGAGAACGGTGAGAAAGGCCCGTCGCTTAAGCCAGGAAGCCTTCTCGGATGTATCGAGCCGAACGTATCTGAGCGTGCTCGAGCGGGATTTGAAAAGCCCAACACTTAGCAAGTTAACGGACATCTGTGAGGTTCTAAGGGTGCACCCCGTCACGTTGTTGGTCCTAGCCTATAGCGAGGGTGCTCCTGACGGTGCGCAGTCAGTGTTGAATGAAGTCATGGAAGAGCTCCGCGAACTTCGAGAATCTTCTGAAATCTAGTCCCCTTGGGGGGACCTTCGGCACTCTGTGGCCTTTGCGCCTCGTTTAACCCCCCGCACCCCACACTGCATCGGTGCTCAAGCCCATGTGCTAGCCGGGTTGGAAATGACAAGACCGTCGCCGACCAAGTCGACGGTGGGCAGGAAGCTTCAATCGGCATCCGAACCCGACTCACACCGGCGCCGGTCCTTGACTATCGAGTGTCGACGGCAGCTCTAGCGAAGGAAACGACGGAGTGCAATTGCTCTCTCGTCGGCGGAAGCACTGGTCGAAGCACGTAGCCCGCAATCCTGGCTCAAGAATGTGCTGCCCCTGGTTGCGTGCGTGAACTCCATCACTGGTCAAATTGATCACGCTCGAAACGGCAACGCAAATCATGGCGTGAGATGTCCGCACCGATGACCGTTCGGATCGTTCGACTCATCAGTTCCGGCGTGAATGTCACGACAACATCGGCGGGTTGGATGAGGCGGGTGATGAACACCCCTGGCCCGCAGTTCCGATTCATTCATCTCACAACTCATGTTTGGGGGCCCCAGCCGGACTTGAGATCAGCGAAGGTTTGGTAGCGTTCGCCTCCCGCACAGAGATGCCCGATTCTGAGGTGAGCATGAGCGCTTACATAGGTGAGCAAATACAGGAAGGCACGGGTCATCACTTAAGGTGAGTCTTTACGGGAAGGGAATGGAGCCTTCTCGTCTGCGGATGCGCGCGTTCTCTGGGGCACCGATTCGCAATTGTCGGTCAATGACATTCACTGACATATCCTTTTGCCTTGAGCGTCGTCTGTCGGCGTCACTACCCATCACTGTCATTCACATACATCAGGCGAATTTCCCGCGAAAATTGGAAATTCGGCTTGCGTTGCCACCTATGCAGCATCTTCCAATTTCTGTGAATGGAATATGTCCAATAGATCATGGCTTTAGACGCTACTGGGTGAATTTCTGAGGTTTGACTCGAAAGTCACCAAATTTCTGGCGAGAAAATTACATTCGAAAATCGTGTGCCGTTTGCGCCAGGTCGCGTTCGCAAAACGCAGATAATGGCCAGAAATTGCGATCCTGCTGCTAAGACGCAGAGGTTCGAGAGGCCGTTTCCGAGGTGATTTCTTGCCCCACGTCGCATTACTCCGAAAAAAGCACATCCCACTAATGGGGAAGAATCCGCTATCCGGCGAAAGCACACCCGTATTGGCACGTTCCGGCGCGCGGCCGCCCATTCCAGACTCGCACGACGCCATATCCGGTCCCTACGTCCGCACGCCAGCCGTCAGTGGGCCCGCCAGCCGCCGGAACCGTTCGGACCTGCGCTCGCCCCCTCAGACCTCGCCAATGAGCGCAGGCGCCCTTGGTCGCTCGCGTGCCCTGGCATCCCGTGCCCAGCCGACTACGTGCCTTGGGCGGGTCCATAGAGACGCCAGCGCCACGAACGGGACCGCGCCGCTCGATTTCGTCATGGGTAGGAACCGCCCCGGTGACGAAGCCTGTCTCGAGACGGATACGTCTCTGGGGGGGCCTTTCTCGCACGGATGCGAACCCGGCGGGTCCGTCCTATGTGCGCGCCCGCGCGACCCGGGCGGACGTCGGTGCGGCCCCTCTGAGGATGGCGTGGTTGCCCACGTGGGCGCATGCGATCAGATGCGGTCCAATCACAGTGCGTCTCCGACCAGGCAGAGCCCGTACAGGCACGATTGCGGCACCACCACCGGATTCGTCCAGGCGTGGCTTTGGCCTCGTCTCCGTGTGATCCACGTTGACCTGGAGGCTCTCTGATGGATGATCGTTCCGAAGGCGGGATGGTCCCTGGTGGAGCCTCCCCTCAAGTGGTCGCGACCCGCTCCGAGCTCATAGAAGGCGGCAGCGCCCATTCGAGTCCCGTTCAAGAAGCGTCTGCGCCCCCGATAGCGCGCGCCCTTATGGCGTCCACGACCGAGGCCTACGCTCGCGCGTTGGCGCGTATACAGCGGGGGGTAGCTCACACAGGCGCGACTCCGTCCCGGCCTGGATACTTCCAAGCGCTTGTGGACTGGCTCGTTCACCACGCCCCCGGGATCCGTCCAGGGACGTGGATGATCAGGCGCGCAGCCTTGAGGGACTATTTCGCTCAAGATGGATCGCCTGAGGCCTTAGAGGCGGATGCGCACCTTGCTGCGCTTTCGCCTCGGGACGGATTCAAAGGGGTGCGACCAGGCACTACACAGCGGCTCTACGCGGCGGCGTCCACCAGGCGGCGCCATGTCCTTCCAGCGCATCTGCGCCTGCTGACACAGCGCCTAGCTCTTCAGGCGCGGCAGCGGAAGGGCGACCGACTCGATCCTGCATCAGTCGTCACTGTTGCCATGCGAGCATTCCAAGCTGCGGGACTGCGACCCAGTGAGTGGCCGCGGGCAAATTGGACCGCCCCCGGCTCGCTCGACCTTAAGGTGAGAAGCGCAAAGCGTCGTCAAGCGGCGCAGACGCTTCCGTCGATGGTCGGGGCTGCGCCGCCCCCGGACATGCCCAGAGAGAGAATCGTGCGCATCGACCCCGAGGATCGCCTCTGGGTTGATCTATTCCTTGGGTACGTTGCGCGCGGCTGCGCGCAACCCGGAGGATATGCTGCGTTCTATGAGGCGATGGACCGCAAGCGGTACGACGTGTGTCAAGAACTGGGCATCAGCCTGACCTTCTACATGGCACGTGGGCAGTTTGGGGCCGATCGAAAGAAGCGAAACGGTCTTGCCGCGGCGGCGGTGGAGATGGGCAACTCGCCAAGGAAGGCGTCTGCCTATTACGGGCCGATAGGAAAGGCGCGCTCCGGCGTGGTCCGCCCCAAGGAGCAGTCTGTGGAGCGCGAGCGCGCCCAGGAGACCCCTACCGCGCCCGCCACCGTCCAGGGCGTTACCGCCGACAACGGATTCTTCTAGAGTGCGAAGTCGTCGAACGTTTGCAGCCCCCATTCGATAACCGCTGCGGCGGGGCGAACGCAAAGATCGCCCGCATTCCCGCGCACCCACCATGGCGGCTGCCTGCCGGTGCCTGGGTAACGGTGGGGTGAGGGGGGCGGGGAACCCCCACGGGTGCCAGGCGTCGAACCATTCATGACCGCACTCCCTGTACGGCGTTTTCTCCGGCGTGTGGTCGTCCTGACCCTAGTGGCTGCGTTGGCAGTTTGGGTATGGCCGCGGCTACCTGGTGCGGCACGTGCGCCGTGGCACATGGCGAGGCTGGCATGGCAGGAAGCGCCTTCCGCATTGCCGGTTCCGGTGCAAGGCGTGATGCCTGCCCGGCTGGCCGATACCTGGGGGGCGGCGCGCGCGGGGGGGCGGAGGCATGAAGGCATCGACATCTTCGCGGCCCGCGGGACGCCCGTGCTCTCCACAACGGAAGGCGTCGTCATGCAGGTCGGCACCAACGTTCTGGGCGGGCAAGTGGTGTGGGTGCTGGGGCCCGGCCGCCAGCGGCATTACTACGCAGACCTGGACGGCTATGCGGATATCCAACGCGGACAACTGGTCGCCGCGGGCGATGTGCTGGGGTATGTCGGCAATACTGGCAACGCCAAGGGCACACCGCCGCATTTGCACTATGGAGTCTATGACGGCGGGGCAATCAACCCCTACGGCTTGCTCATGGCAGCCCCTTCGATTTCTCGCAGCCTCACGGAGCGGCGATAATTCCCGGCATTCGCATTCCAGGCTTGCCAACGCGCCGCCATGATTTCCATTCTCAAGATCCGAGAACAGTTTTCCCTGTTCGGCGAACTGCGCCCCCAACCCCGCACCGCGTGGACGGGCGAAATTCCCCTACCTGAATCACTGGCTGAGTTCTAAGAGCAGATCGGCCCCTGGGGTGAGACCTATCACGAGAACATCGGGCCGGTGGGCATAACGTTGTCAGAAGCCGCAATAAGTTTCGCGCCGCTGCTACGCTTATGGAAGCTGCAGGCAGGCTACCGATGGGATGCGTCGAATGGGCAGCGCGTGGCCGCCTGGCGGGACGAATGGTTGATGATCGCAGATCTGAACGCCGCCCCATTCATTCTGGATGCCCAAACTGGGCAGATACTGTTCGCGCGCCACGGCGAGGGCGCCAGCAACGCCCACGAGCTCGCGCAAGACCTGCTCACGTTCGTGGCCGCTGCCGCAGCGATTGGCGTCGTGTTTCATCTCGCCGATGGGGACTTGCGGAACGATGAATTGGAACTCAAGCCGGAGTATCGAGCGGCGGCGATACTCCACGCCGCCCATCTGCACCAGCTCTGGATTGGGCGCAGCGGGCCTGGGATGAGCGGCTGAGAACGACCGATCTAGAAATTGCCAGCTGACCCTACGGAGTGTGGGAGCGGTTTCTCTCAAGCTCTTCGGCGATGTAGCCCCGCTGGGGGCGTCCGGTGAGAATTGGCGCGGCAAGCCCTCGATATCCGTCGTCTGAATGTCCTTCGGCTCGGCACGCCGCCCCCCGACTCCAGAGCTCTGCCGTGACGCACGGCCTCGGCCGCCGGCGCGTTTGCCTCAGACGCTGGCCATGGCTTTCGAGACAACTTGGCAGAGACCAGTTCCGCCATGGGTGCTGGATTCAGTCTACGGGGCCGCTTCTGCGCGCGAAAGCTTTGCTATTGTCGGCCCGGCGTTCTCCTCTCGCTGACGTGGGCAGCAGTCAGTTCCGGTCTTTCGTGGGGGGCGCGCGAGCAAAGCATGGGGAACTGCCTCCCGGTCCAACTCTGGTATTCCGCCCCCTGGCGAGTTGCGCCATGAGTTCAGCGTCATTGAGCGACGTATCCCTCGGCACGATCCACAAGCTGCCGGCGGCGCACTGCATCTGCTGCCGGCATGGCATGCCCGTGGTGGAGCAGCGCATTGTCTAAGGCGGCGGATAGGTCAGATTGGAGCGCCTGCAGCTTGATGATGACGTTCGGGAACGTGCCGGAAAAATCCAGCAAGGCTTCCAACACCTGGCCATTAGTGGAGGCCTCGGGGTCTTCTTGCAGCTTCAGAATGATCTGCATTTGATTGATCACGGATTGCATGACTGGTCCTGCGGTTGGGTGTCTGGGGAGCGGCACACCTGATCCATCGCAACAGATTGGATGGCCGGCGGGGGCGAGAGGCCCGTGCGCAGAATTCAGCCTACCGGGCCCGGGGAGCGCCCCCAAGTTTTGACAGTGACGGCCCAGCACGATGGGCACGGTCGGCCCGAGAGACTCTGACGAACCTGAGTCCTAAGGTGTGCGACAAGGCTCACAGCGTGCGCTGGGCCAGCGGTCAAAACTTCGCCCCGATCTGGATTACAGGGCTGGCGTCCTATAGCCACCTATTTGGTATGAATTAAACTTCCCATTCATACAAATAAATGAATGGAGTGCGGCCCATGGCCATTCTTCGGCATGATGATGCGCCCCCCGAGTTCGACGCGTCGGAGATGGTAGCTACAGAGGCGGATACGTCGGTGGCGCCGCCTCGCTTTAGATTTGTGGTGCCAGGCGTGGGCATGGTCGGGGGACAGCCAGTGCCGCGGCATGTTCAGCAACAGCCGCAAAGGTTGGTCGAGTCTCGGGCGAACGTCGCCCGTGAGGCCTCCGAGCGGCTGTCTCCTCCGCGAACGCCTTCGGGACATGCCGGACCTTCGGCATATCGGCGCGATGCCCACGGTGGAGTTGTTGCGCCCCGCCAAGCGGCAAGATCCGGTCACGGCGTCCGCCTACAGGTCACGCCGACTGAGGAGCAGCAGGGCGTGATCGACGATGAGTCGACCGTCGTTGTGGCGGTTGCCCTGGCGGGCAGTGGGAAGACGACGGCTTCGATCGCTTTTACGCTGGCCAGGCCGCATGAGAAGGCGTTGTATGTGTGCTTTGCGAAAGCGAACGCCGACGAAGCCGCCGGGCGCTTTCCACGGCACCATGTGGAGTGTCGGACGGGCCATGCCCTCGCCTACGCGCGTCTCGATGCCCGCACAAGGGCTCGCGTGCCGAAGTTCTGGAATGCTCGCACTATCACCGAGGATGTTCTGGGCCTAACTGGCAACAAGCTGAGTTGGAATGATGTGTCCATCGTCCAACGAATGTTCAAGGACTTCTTCGCAGACACCGCCCCCGAGATTGACGCGCAGGTCCATAGCGTCAGCGCGCGAGCTGCCGACCCACGGGTGAGCGAGGCCAAGCTGCAGATTTGCGCCGAGAAGGCGAATGCCCTATGGCAAGACATGTGCAACTCGGCTGGGCGCTGCCGCATTCCTCACGACGGATACCTGAAGCGCTTCATCCTCGCGAGGCCGAATCTCGGCTTCGACCGCCTTATCTTTGAGGAAGCCCAGGACGGAAATCCCCTGATGGCAGCACTCGTTCGTCAGCAGTTGGAATACGGGGCAAAACTCCTGATCATCGGAGATCCCCACCAGTCGATCTACAAATTCCGCGGCGCATACAACATCTTTCAGGATTTGCCCGCGGGCGCTTCGGTCCACAAGCTGACGAACACGTGGCGCTTCGGGCCGGCGACGGCAGAGAAGGTCAACCTGTTGTTGGCGGCATTCAAGCCGGATGAACCTGCACGAGTCGTGGGGTGTGGCCAGGACCGTTCTTGGGATGATTCGGCGACGACCACTTACCTGGCGCGCACCAACGCCAAGCTCTTTGAGATGGCTGTAGCTCACGTGGAATCGAAGGAAACTCCCATCTACTGGGTGGGCGGAATTGCGAAGTACCGCGTGCATATGCTGCTCGACGCCTACGCGTTGTGGGAAGGCCGCACCAATGATGCGAAGGATGAGTTCTTCCGCGGAATCTACAGCTGGGATGAGCTGCGGAAGTATGCGGAAAGCACGAACGATCCAGACGCGAGAATTCTCCACGCGCTGGTGGAGCAGTACCAGCATCGCATCCCTGATCTCGTGGAGCGCATCAACGCGCAAGTGTCCGAGACGATAGATCGGGCCGGTATTGGTTTGGGGACGGGCCATAGTGCAAAAGGCCTCGAATTCCCCCAGGTGCAGCTGTGCGACGACTTCGACAAGTCGTTCGAGCGGGCTCTGACGGCATACCAGTCGGGCGAGGTGACCCCGGAAGACGAACAGGAAATCAACCTCTTGTATGTCGCGCTTTCTCGCGCGAAGTACTGCGTACAGCCGAACCCCGGCTTGCAGTCATGGATGCAGGAGGAGCGGTTTAGACAACAGGAAGCCGCAGCGCAGCACCTCCATTCCCATTTCATGACCATGGCCGACCGGCCGTAGCGCGCTCTCAGGGTGCCTAACGCGCGCCCCCCGTGCATCGAATTCAACCAGACCTGCAGTGGCAGATCATCTTTCCTTTAGGAGCCTTCAGTGCCCGAAATCGCAGATACCCAAACCGCCGCCCCCGGCGCCGTCGCGGCAAGCCAGATGGTCGACCTGGCCGTCATTCGGTCAGTCCCCGGCCCCAGCGGTGTGCAACTCACCAACATCCTGAAAGGCGCGTACGGCTCTTATCGTGACGGTACGTTTGAGATCGACCCCGCCCTGCGCAAAGCCGACGAACGCTTTCTCCCCGCCACTCTGCGCAATTCCGAAGCGGGTGGGGTGGCGGTGTTGCGCGTGCCGCAGGCCCTTCTGCCGGTGGTGAAGGTGAACCTGGCCGCCATGGTGCGCGCACGCTGGGCCGACATGTATGCCAGCCTGCGGGCCACAAGCGAAGCTGACAGCGCCCTCGGGCAGATGCTCGATCATGACCGCGACACGGCGCTCCAAGCGATCGACGCGATCTTGCAGCAGGCTGGCGCCGAACAGGCTTTTGTCAGTCCCATGAATGCCCATGGCCTGCAGGTCAAGTGGCGTTCGTCGATGTCGTCGGACGACGATAACGGTGAAAACGCGATCGGGACGGTCCCCAACTGGGCGATCCAGGAACAACCGTACGGACGGATGCATGCGGGTGTCACCCTGACGAGCGCCGGCGACGTCGTGCCGTGCCCTCCGGACGCCGTCTTTGGCACTCTGGAAGCACGTACGGCCACGCACCCGACCGATGTCGCCCAGGACCGCGTGGATGGCGTGCTGCGCATGCGTGTTCATGCTCCGACGGCCGAGCTCGCGCGGGCCTACACGAATCTGGTTGCCCAAGATCCGACGATGCGGGAGCTGGTGTTGGCATTGGGTCACCCTACCGCCTTCCAGTTGGAGAACGTTGGCCAACCTTATGCGCAGCGTCAGGAGGAGGTAGAGCAGCTGACCGCCCGCGCGCTGCCTTCGACCGACGATGTGTCCGGTTCCGCACCGGATATTGCGGAAGTCGATCTTCCCGAGGCTGCCCAGCCCGTTCCGCAGCAGGTGGTCATCGCAGCACCGCCGCTGGTCGACGACGGATTCTTCGATGACGAGCCGACGGACGCACCCCAGCAAATTGAACGCCCGCGCGAGCGCGGGTGATCCAGACCTTGCACGACTACTTTTTTGGGTGAGCGACTATGGTGATTCGCTTCAACATCCCGGGTGCGGGCTTGGTAAGCACCGACACGCAGCTGATGCCTGTGAACGGCGCATCATCTCGACCGACGCCGCGCGCGGCAGCGCCGGCGGCGCAGGCCTTCGCGCGGGAGGTTGTGGGTGGGGCAGATGTACCCCATGCAGTCCCCGCGGTGGCGCCCCCAGAGAACGTCGACGCGAACGTCGATAACGGGACCGTCGTCCAGCTGGAACCTCCCGCCTGGCTGGATGAGGCGCCCGTTTCGCATCAAGACGGTGATGATGGCGCCGCATACTGGGAAGGGGACTTCGAAGACCATGCGCCGGAGGCCCCCAGGCGTCGGCCAGAGTCTCGAGCAAACCCTCGCGATTTCGCTCCTGAACCCACGCTACGTTTTCACAATGGTGCCCCTGAGGATATTCCTCTCGGCTCGGTGTTTACGGAACGAGAGTGGGCGGCCGTGCGTGCCGGTGCGGACGTGCGCGCAACCGCGGTGGAGATCGACCTCGGGGGCGGGCGGGCCCTGATTTCCGCGTCCTGGGACGAGCCCGGAAGCGAGGTGCTTTCTGTCCTCGGCGTGGAGCGCCTAAGATTGGTCTCGCCCGAGGCGTCTGCGCATCCGGAGCGCGCCGCGCTGGGGCGCGTTGCCTTGATGGCGGAGTCGACCTGGGCGGGTCGCTCCATTCACGATCGCGGCCTTCCGGTGGGGACGACAAAGATCGGTAGCGCGCTGGTCGATGAGTCTTCAGGGGAGGTGCTGGGGCATGCGCCGGTTTCCGAGCAGGGCCGCCTTGAGATGGAACGCGCGGCGCGTGATGCTGGAGCCGAGCTACTGCTGTTCACGACTCCCAGAGACTGGCTGGCGTTACGCGGTCAGCTCTATCAAGAGCGTGAGCAGGCTTGGTATGACGATCGGCAGGCCTGGCCACGGCATACGCCCGTCGCGATCATCCATCGCCCCCTTGTCCTCATAGGGGGCGAGACTGAGCTGATCTGCTCCCAAGTTGACTGGTTGGCGGCCGGCGAATCCAACCTGGGCGTGATCGGCCCAGCCCGGACCGGTGCACGGTGGACCGAAGGGGAGGCCCAAGCCGTCATGCGTTGGTTGGAGGTTGAGCGAAGCCGCCCTGAAAATGCGGGCTTGGATGACGTCGAGAAAATCCGTCTCGAGGACGTGGCCATCATGAGGCTCGTCGAAGAACGTTCGCGCCCTGCGCCGACAGCCACTGCATTGATTGAATGCTTGGGAAAGCAACCTGGCTGGCAACCTCAGCGGGAAACGGAGCATGCTGTGGAACGCAGCGCCCCCGATTACGATCGCCCCAGACACTAAGGGAAAAAAGCCTCCGTAGAAATTTCACGGAGGCTTCATGACCATTGCCGAATGGGTTCTCTATATCTATAGGTATAGGGGCGAAAGTTCATTCAGGAGGACGCCCGCGCCTCAAGCGGGGAGTTCTATGATCCCCATCTCCTTGCAGTGTCGGAGCACTACCACCGGCCAGGGCGAGCAGGCGTTCGGCCAGGTCCGCCAGGATGTTGCGCACGTCGTGTTCGTCCTGGCTCAGCGCCGCGTGCGCCATCGATCCAAGGCGGCTCAGCTCGTGGCGTGCGTCTGCGTTTGCCTGGGCCGTCGCCGTCTGGTTTAGAAAGACAGGCGCTACGGATTTCCCGGTCCCTTGCGTCTGAGCGTGCTTGGCGTGCTCCAAGCAATTTGGCGCGAAGAACGTGGTGATGCCGCCCGGCTTTCCGGTCAGGTTGTCGACAAGAACATAGCCGTCCGGATTCGCATATCCACAAACTGAGGCGCTCACCGGAGGTGCGGGCGAGCACAAACACAGCTCGTACTCGCCGTCTGGGAGGGAAGCGGCGGCCGGCAAAAGAGTATGCAAGCTGGCCCCGTTGACGCGTTCTAGGGTGGCCACTGCAATGCCCTCTGCGTCCAACTGGCCAAGGCACGTGGTGGCTTGGGTGGCGAGCGCATGAGCGACATGGCGCGCGTAGGTACTGACTGCGCGCCAGTAGGCCGCCATTGGGGCCTTTCGCCGGCGCCATGCCGTTTCCGCCTCGATATTCGCCTGGTCACGCAGCTCGCGCATAACGGATTCGATGCGCGCTCGGTCCGCCTTCGGTAGACGTTGGAGCGCCTGGCCGGCGGGGAGGCGGAGTAATGGATTGATGTAGCCCACGGTCACCACCTCGCGCCGCGGTGCGCGTGCTGGGCGGCTACGGCCGCATCAAGCATCGTCAGCAGCCCGTCGTGGACCTCGTTTGCGCGCCGCCCGGTGTGGGCCGCATTCCGAGAGTGAGAGATGGGGAGCGCCCCCTCGAAGGTATTCCGTACCGATACTGCTGCGTCGCGCAGCCGCACCCAGTCGATTTCATGTCCGTTGCGTCTGTTGGCAGGGACCATAGTGCGATATCGAGCCAGTACCGCCACCACATACTTGTAGTAGAGCTCTCCGGCGCCGGTGCCGCGCATCTGCTCCGGAGAAAGGCGCTGATCGAGCGTCGGCATTGACGTGGACGTCCAATCGGCCGGTCGCCCTGCGCGCCTGTTCCAAGCGGCGATGTCTTGCGGACTGTCAAGATTCAGCACAGGCAGTTGGCTGCCCTTGCAGCTGTCAGTGCGGCAGCGCGCCTTGGGATTCGGACAATTCCACTGCGCATCCAGCGGGAGCCCACAAAATGGGCAAGGCTGGAGACGGGGTTCCTTCCGCTGGGCGAGATAGGTGGTTTGGGTCATCAGAGGGTACCGCTCCCTTTGGTCAGCAATTTTCGGTGTCGGAGCTGTGCCCCGATCTACATACCAGGTTACGGGGGCGAGGGTTGGTTCCCAAGAATTTGGCAGGGAGAAGCCTCGCCTGTCGTCGTCGGCACGTGCATGCGCACCGCGTGGGGCCAGCGTCAGGCCACGCGCCTGAGGCCAACTTCGGAAACGCGAGACGCGAGGATCGGTATGCCAAACGGCCGCGCCGGACCCGAGAAGGCTCTCAGCATGTCGGAGTAGAACGGATCAGACTTGGTAGGGGTCAGCAGGCCCTCTGGGTCGTGGCCACTTTCCCGCAGCGCTTGATCTAACGCCGCCTCCAGGGGCACGCCAGTGGCGGTTGCGTTCTGCCTAGCGCGCGACATTGCAGACGCCAATGGCTGTTGAGCTTGGTCCAAGCATGCAGCCGTTCGCTTTGCCCAAAGAGGGGCACCGGTGACGCTGAACCATAGCCACCAAGTGGAGGCTTGGCGTTCGGCAGACACAAGGTCAGGATCATCGTCGCACTGGTCCATGTCCCGAGCGAGGTCGAGCCGATCCAGCGCTTGTGCAAGCAGGTCGGAAAATTCAGCGTTCTCTTCCCAGTTGGATTCCAGAATTGCGATGTCGACCTGGAGGTTGACGTACTCCAGCACGTGACGGGGCTCGCCAAATACTTTCAGCGGGAGAGATTCGAGAACTGAGCGCAGGGTGGTCAGGGCGTGGGGATAGTGGATCAGCCACCGCCAGCGCTTCGCCATGACCGTGCTCGAGTCGAATGCTTCTTGGGGCTGCGGCACAAAGGCCGCAAGCGCGCCGGCGAGACTACGTTGACGGCGCTGACCCAGCAAGGTGGTACGCCGCACATGAAGGCTGGCGAGGACTGCCGGCTGATCAAACTGGCTGACTGGGGTCGGGGCGCGCTTCCGCACGCGAACGCGGTGGACCATTATCTGTTCGCCGTCGTACATGGAGAACGACACGCTCATGTACTCGGGCAGCGAATGACTCACGTTCGTACCGAATCGAAGCTCTTCGAGCTCGAAGGCCATCTGCGAGAGGAGTTTGGCGAGATCTTCCACGCCATTCGGCTGTGCCCCCAACCAGTCCCTCAGGGCTTGGAACTTGTCGTCGACCAGGGCCGCGACGCGGTTGGTGGCAGCCATGTTCGAAACCAGTGTGGGGGTGGAGCCCGCGGCGGATGCGTGAACCAGGCCGTACCTGTTGTTGTGGTGGACGATCGACCCCACTTCCGGCAGGTCGATTGCGAAATCCATTTGAATCAACTCCGGGTCCATCGAGCAGCCAAGGGTGAGATGCTCCATCCACTGGATGATCTGCTCAATCATCGCCGCTGACTTATGCACGCTGCAGCGGGGGCCAAGGCGCTGCCAGATCTTCGCGCGAATCAGATTCAGGCAGCGATTCGCGTCGGGGATCAGTTCAGTATCTAGCGTTGGCTGGTGACGGTGCCCGCTTGGCCGGTGCAGCACGAACCGGTAGGGCGTCCCGAGGAGCATGGGCACCAGAGCGTCGCGCAGCAGGCGCCATTCCGGGCGCAAATCCCATGTTCGATCGAGAAGGGGCAGGTTGTGCCGTGCCAGTTCAATCAGGAGGGGGGCGAATTCGCGCCAGGAGCTGCGTATGTCGTCGCCGATCAGGGAACGAGTGGGGGGCATATCACGATTCCTTGCAGAGCCAGCGAAGCGCTGGCGATGGCCGGTGCGGCTGGTCTATCGACGTCGAATGACATTGCGAATGTCATTGAGTGGAAGAAAATGCCGCTCTTTGCTTTGTGTTTTCATTATGAATCAATATAATGGTTCATACAAACAGGAAATTTGAAACTGTCGCGAATCTGGGACCTTCATCTGGCTAAGTGCCACGGGACGGCCCCAGCCCCCTACGGTGGTCCGCCACCCCAATTGGATTGATGCATCTCCGATATGAGCAAAGAAAAGAACCTGAACGCCGTTGGCGGTGACGATGGGCACCACTCGATCAAGATCGCTGTGATGCAACCTGGTGCGCCGATCAAAACCTTTGTGATGCCGGCGCGCGCATGGCCGGGCAAGCTCACCTCAGCAGGCCTGACCGAGAGCTCCACCGCCGAAGGCTTGGACAAGATCTACATGACCTCCGACAACCAGTACGTCACGATTACGGCTGACGACTTGCTCGGAAAATTTGCAGACACGAGGTCCAATGACTATCCGACGTCGGCCACCAACCGCGCGCTGGTGCATTACGCTCTGCGCCAAGCAGGTGTGACGGGCCCCACCAGTTTGGTATCTGGCCTGCCGGTCGATCGCTTCTATCTGGGCGAGATTCCGAACAAGGAACTGATCGACGCAAAACGCCAGAATCTGCTGAAGCCGATCACTTGTTTGGCGGACGTTCCTGTCCCGGTGATTGAAACGCACCAGGTCCTCTCCGAAGCCGTCGCGGCGTTCTTCGATCAGCGTTACGACGATCAAGGAAAGGTGAATCAAGACTTTCACGAACTGTCGAATTCGGCGCCCATCGCGGTCGTGGACGGCGGGGGCAAGACCCTCGACATCGCTGTGGTGCGTGAGGGCGGGACGGGGCTGTACAAGGACATGTCTGGCACCGCGGATGTGGGTGCGCTTACCCTCTATGACCGGCTGAACCAGGAACTGCGCAAGCAATTCAGCCTGGGCCAGGACATTGCGATCAAGTACCTGGAGCAAGCCGTGAAAACTGGGGAGTACCGTCTGTACGGTAAACCTCACGACGTGAGCAAGCTGGTCGAAGGCATGCTCGAAGAGTTCTCCGACCAGGTCCGTTTCGAGGTGTCCAAGCGTCTGAAGGACGCTTCGCAGTTCGGTTGCACCCTGTTCGTGGGTGGGGTGGCGGAATTGTTGGGTGCACGGTTCCGCGGCCGCGTCTTCCCGGGTTTGCCGGAGGAAGCCATTTTCGTCCCTGTGGATCCGGGCTTCGCCAACGCACGGGGTATGGCCAAAGCCGCGTTCCTGGCGGCCCAGCGCGCGAGAATGTAGGCATGGCCAAGCAGCAACCCAGCACGGACATGGTCCGCTTTCAGCTCAGCCAGTTCCCGGATTTGATGCCGCTGGCTGATCGTGTGGGGGCGGACGGGGAGGGGCGCGGTGGTCTGGTCCGGGAGATCCGTCGCTTGGTGCGCTTGGGCATGGCGGTGGAGGCTGCGGGCATCGGCGCGCGTGAAATTCAGGGCCTGGCAGATGGGGCGTTGCAGTTGGCGTTAGCGAACTCAGCGCCAGGCCTGCCTCCTGGGCAGCGTATCGCGCCCATGATCCACGAAACGCCGCCTTCGGCATACTCGCTCCGCACCGCCCATCCTGTCGCTGCAACGCAACATGCTGAGCTACCGCGGCAGGAGGCGCATCGCGAGGTCGCGCCCTCGATGCCCACGCCAGCCCCCCTTCATCCCCTCTCCGCCCCCAAGCCCATGCCCATCCGGAGGGAGGTGAACGAGGCAGAAGTCTTTGATCCGGTGCTGGATGCGTTCATTCAATGAAAAATCTTGGTGAAATTCGAGGGCTTTCACCGGTGAAAGTTCAAAGGGGGCGCGACAGCGCCCCCTTTTCTTGAGATCGCGGGCGCACAGCCGGCACTCAAATTGTGTGCCACATGTCACGGTCTGAGTTTTAGTATGAGCTATTATTACGACGCATACTATTAAAGGCTTGGATTCGCTAATGGCCAGACCCTACGGTTTATCGAGTTTTTTCCATCCCCAGCAGTTCGTTCGCATTGCGGCGGTCGTCGCTGTGTTGGCCACGACAGGCTGCGCTACGCAGAGTCAGAACCTCGGCAAGCCCGGGGAGACGGCTAAGACGGTGCGACTCCAGCTGGAAGGTGCATTGGGGCGCGTCCAGTCCCAGCCGACTTGGAGCGATGCCGCGGATGCCGCAGCCCCGAGGCCCAACTTTGCAGGCGACTCGATCTCGGTGGCTTGGCAGGGGGACGCCGCGGTTTTTCTTAACGAAGTCGCTCGCCAACGGTTTCTCAAGTTCACGGTGACCGGTCCTCAGCCGCGCATGCCGATCTACATCTACGTCAATGCAACGCAGACGGCTTACCTCGATCTGCTGCGCGACGTTGACAAGCAATTCGGTCAGCGCGCGAACGTCGTCCTCGGCGATGGGTACATGGAACTTCGGTACCGATAGGGCATAGGCATGCAAGCGAAACAGCAATATTGCTCGGCGGAAGGCTTCCGCAAGATTCTGCTGGGGGCGGCGATTGCCGCAGCGTTCGCGGGCGCGCCGTGCGGCGCCCTCGCGCAGCAGAGCGAGGCGCTCAATTCTTTGATGAACGCCTCCGCAAGCCGGGCGGCGCCGCGAATATCACCGGTTCGGGAGGCGATCTTGCGTCCGACCGCCCAAGCCCTTGGCACGCAGACCGGCATGATCGAGGCCGCGAACGAGATCCTGCAAGTTGTCAACGATATGGGCGGCACGATGGATCGGACCTTCCGATTCGGCGATCTAGTCATGGGTCAAGGTGTTCTGCCTCCCGTTGTCGTGGCATCCCACAACTCCGCCTCCCTCGGTGAAAGCGGCAAGATGATGCGTGTTGCGGGCAGTGTCTACAAGCTCGAAGAGCCTGCTCGCTTTTTCACCGGAGCGCCGTCGTGGCGCGATTGGCTGCTGATGGGGCTGTTGGCCCAGTCTGACGCCCCCGACCTGCCCGATAACCCACAACTGCTGCCTCAGGACGACAAAGAGCGCGCGTACTGGCAGGACATTGTTCAGAAGTCCTACCTCCAGGGGCGCGAGCAGGCTGTACGGATCTTCGAAGAGAACCTGGCCGGCCTGGAACGAACCTATCTGGGAATGCGCACGTTCTATGAACTGCACGGACGTGGACTCGTGTCGCTTCCGCGGCTGGCCACATCCCAGGATGTCGTCAACCAGACGGACCCGAACACGATCGTTGTCGGCGACACGGTGTTTCGTATCACAGTGCCGAGCGCGTTCAACACGGATACAGGTCGCTGGAAGCCGACTACCGGCACCGCACCTACGCCATCCATCCCCTCGCAGAGTACAAATCTGGCCAACCCCGCCTTCAAGCCGTACGTGCCGGCTTCTGGGCAAGGCGCCGCCCCCCCGATTGTTCCGAATGGCGTCGTTCAAACAGCACCGGTGACGAATGCCGCACCGCAAACGGCGCCTGCAGCTCCTGGCTGGAACGGGGCAATGCAACAGCCACAGGCCGCTCCCGTTGGAGAGGAGCAGGTGATCCGAATTCGCATTGGGCAAGATGGCGGGGCGACTGATGCCTCCGCATATGCTCCCAGGCCGGTGCCCGCGGTGAACCCCTACCGCACGGCCGCCTCGATGCTCAGCAGTGCGGCCTTCAACGCAGACCTCCCAGCAATGCTTCCCGTCCGACATGCGCCTCAGATGGTGGTGCAGTCCGGCTTGCAGCCTTACGAGTTGCTGCCGTACGGGGAGCAGGCCGCCGAGCAACAACTGCCGCGCGCGATGTCGGCACCGCCTACTCAGCACACGGGCGCCAATCCCTCAGCGGAGGAAGCAGCGCGGCTGCGCGCCGAGATCTACGCAAAGGCGTTTGCAGACGAATTCCAGCGCGCCTATGCCGCCGCCGCAAGCGGCGTGCAGCAGCGCGTGGGGGCTACCTCATCCGCGCGCACAACGGAGATGAGGACACCGGCGCCAGCGGCCAGGACGGCCGTTGCCAAAGTGGCAGCACCCAACAGGGCGGCGGCAGCGTTGGATTCCTACGCAGTCCAACCGGGCGATACAGCCTATTCGCTCGCAGCGCGCTTCGGGGTGAGCTGGCAGGCTCTCCTGCAAAAGAATGGCCTGCAGGGGCCTGCTGATGTCGTTCCTGGCATGACCCTCCGTATCCGCGCGAGCAGGAGCTGACATGGCACTCTTTGACGGCGCGCGGCAGTTGGAGAAGCTTGATCTGCCGCCCAGTTTCACAAGGCAGGAGCTCGAGCTCGTCCTCCAGAAGACGCACGCGATGGGCATTTCGGACCTGACTCTTCAGTCGAAGGATTTCTTGTTCGGTCACGATCAAGGAAAGTGGGTTTGCTTGAACGATCGGCGGCTGGAACACAGGGAATTGGAGCAGTGCTTAGCTCACCTGTACAACTCCTCGACGGGAAGTGCGCGCCTGCTGGACCGAGACTTTCTCGATTTCGCCGCGGTACTGCAGGAAACGCCAAACGCGGAAACTTGGATTCGCTTCCGGGGGAATGCGACCGCTGGCTACATCAACGGAGCCTCCAAAGGGTTCTCCATCACCCTTCGCCGCATTCCGGGAACGCCCCCGAAATTCGAAGACCTCCGGCTCCCGGATGAACTGCGGCAGAATTTCCTTGTGTCGGAAGGCCTGGTCGCCGTCATCGGCACCACCGGCTCCGGCAAGACCACACTTCTCGCAGCTGCCAATCGGGCTCGCCTTGAGGGCGACGATCCGGTTCGGATTCTCATTTATGAGGACACGCAGGAGTACATCTACGACGGCCTGGCCGGCGGCCGCATGCCTGAGCCGGTGCAGGTCATCATCGGTGAACATCTGAAATCGTATGACCAGGCGGGCCCTAACGCTATGCGCCGTAAAGGTGACGTGATCGTCGTGGGCGAAACGCGTGACCGAGCGTCGATGACGTCCTGCTTTGAAATGGCCTCCACTGGCCATGCGACTTACCACACGGCCCATTGCAAGAACCCGGACAACTACTTCACGCGGGTCGTGAACATGTTCCCTGAAGATGTCCAGCCGGACCGCGCTTCCCAGTTGATAGAAGTGCTGCGCCTGGTCGTTGGGCAAAAACTCTATCGAGGGAGGGACGGGCGCAAACACTCCCTCCAATCGTGGGTGCTCATGGACCGAGAGTGCCAGGAGAAGCTCGAAGCTGTCGACTTCAAGGACCGCGCCCGTGAGATCCGAGGAATCGTCGAAGCCCGCGGCGCGGCCTATCGGCTCCAGGCTCTGCCAGAGGTGCGAGAAGGCTTAATGACGTTCCGTACCTATCTGGCCATCACGGGCATGACGTCTTCCGAGGCGCTGGAATTTCTGCGTCTTCACGGTATTGACGGTCAGTCGCTACCCGAGAACGAGTACCAGGTAAAGGCCGTGGCATGAAGCGCGCGCTTTGGACGAAGTCTGCCCTCAATGTGGGGCTGCCCTACACCGATGTTCCGGCGTACATCTTGGCACCGCTCGTTCCTGCGGCAGCAACACCTGACGCCATTCCTTCTTATGTGGCCTGGCCCGTGGCCCTCGCGATCAGTGGTTGGTTCCTGTACTTGAACCGGAGTAAGCGGCGGACGCCGGGGTGGGCATTGCGACGCTTTAGGTCTTGGCTTCGTGGTGGCATCTATCACGCACGTCCCATGTGGCACGTGCGCCGCATGTCCAGGCCCACGCCTCCTCAACTCGCATTGCAAGCTGCAGTTATCAAGCTCGACGATGAGATGGCCGCCTTCGGGTTTCCGTCGTCACCCAAGAACGCACAAGAGCGCCCGGCTGGCGCACGCGCCAAGACGCCCGCAACGGGCAAGAAACGTACTGACCAATCCACGAGGAAGAACAGCCAATGAAGCCCATCGCGATGCCGATCCACACCCTTCGTGCGCTCTTGGGTGGCGTGCTCGCAACTGCGTTGTGCGCACCCGCCCTGGCGTTTATCGACGAACGGACTCCGCCCCCGCCGGCGCCTGTCCCGTTCCAGCCGGGTGCCTCGCCCGTGCCGATCGGGGGCGCACCCTTGACTCTCACGACAGCACCTGCATCCATGCAGCCGTCGCAAGGTTCAGCGGCACCGAATGGGGTGCTGAGCGGCTCGTTTTCCGAGATGGCCTGGTTGGCGCCTGTGCCAGCCTCAGCCGCGGCGGGGCAAATGCCGCTGTCCATCGCCATCATGCAGGCCGTTCCGCCAGTCATTGGCACGGTGCAGCTGGATGGCGATTCGGCGGCGTTCTCTCGCATGGTCGTCTTGCCGTCCGGAACTTCCTACCAGGCCGCTCTGGCCTCTGCCGCGCAACAGGCTGGCGTTCGCATTGAGCGGTATCTGAAAACCTTCCGCGTCGTTGACCTGGCCGGCGGGCCGGCCGCCCCCGCGGGTGGGCCGGGCGCTGGTCTGGCGCTTTCCACCGCAGGCCAAGTGACCGCGGCAGAAGCGGCCCCGATCGCGGAGCCACCGCGCCCCCCGTTCACCGTATCGGTGAGCGATGTGAATTTGCGCCGCACGCTAGTGCGCTGGGCAAAGGCCGCAGGCTGGACCTTTGAACCTGAACACTGGCAGGTCAAAGTCGATATCCCGCTGACCGCTTCGGCCACGTTCAGTCCCGACTTCAAGCAGTCCGTCCAAGACCTGCTGTCATCCAGCGAGTTGGGCGACACGCCTGTGCATGGCTGCTTCTACACCAACAAGGTCCTCCGGGTCGTTCCTTACACCGAGTCTTGCGATCGCACTGGGGGCCGTTAAGGCCTGGCCCTACGAAACACGGAAACCGAGAACCATATGAAGATGAATGACAAACGCTTCGTCCTGCGCACGGTAGGCCTGGTGGTAGCGCTCGCGGCGCTAAGCGGATGCTCCGCCATCCAGAAATCCGACCAGGTGCTAGATGCGTCCAGGCGCGCCCGTGACGACGTGGCGTCCAAGATTGGGGATTACAAGTCCAGGATCACGGACCGTGACCGGCGTATGCAGGCCAACCAGGTGGACAAGCCCTGGATCGTCGGCAAATCTGTCCCGTTGGGACGGGAAGTAACTCTCCCGGCGGCGCTTCGACGTGACGTGAACACCGCGCTCATGTTCAAGGGCGGCCCGACCTCGCTGCAGACAATCGCGGAACGAATCCAGCTCGCCACCGGCATCAACACACGTGTCACTCCGGACGCACTAATGGCGCAGGAAGCTTTCGCCCCTCGGCTGGAGAGTGAGAAGTCGGAGAACTTGACGCCGCTGGTGGCGATGCCGAGCGTGGCCCAATTGCCCGACGGCGTACGGCCCCTCGCGGAAGCACTCGATGCTGTGGCGAACCGTCTAGCCGTTCACTGGAAGTACGACGACAAGACTGCGGCGATTGTGTTCTACCGCGTGGAAACGAAGGCATTTAACGTGCGCGCGTTGCTAACGACCGCTACGGTCAACGCGGGCATTGGGCTGGACGGAAAGTCGGGCGGCAGCGGTGGCGCGGATGGCAAGTCTGGCAGCGATTTCGACTCAACATCGAAGACAGAATTCAAGGGGGACGAAAAGGTCAATCCTATTGAAGCAGTTATGAGCAAGGTGAAGCCGTTCCTGAGCAAGGCGGGCAGTATTGTCGCGCAGCCGAGCGGCACGAACTCGATCGTGGTCACGGATACGGTCGAAGTTCTGCGCAACATTGACGAATTCCTCGAACGTGAGAATCGGATGCTGACGCGACGAGTGCGGCTGGTCTTTGAGGAAGTGGTGGTGTCGATGAACGACCAGCATGATGGTCGAATCGATTGGAAGTTGGTCTACGCGACCGCTAGCGCGGCAGCCGCCGGCGCAGCTCCGACTGGTGCCGTGGGCGCTGCGGCTGGCACGGTTGCGTCTGGAACGGTCGGTAGCGGACCGTTCAAGGGGTCGGACGCAATCATCCAAGCGCTTGACGAGATCGGCGCAACCACACGCTCGACGGCAATCCCGCTGTCGGCGCTAAATCGCCGTCCGATCACCTATGCGGATCGAAAGACCTTTTCGTATATCAACGAGGTTCAGACGACAGGCCTGAGTTCGTCGGATTCGAGCAGCGGCTCGTTCAGCACGGTGCCAAACGTGTCCGTCCGTCAGAAAGATGTCACCGTTGGCCAGTTTCTGACCATCGTGCCCGATGCACAGGACGACGGGCAGATCCTGCTCACGATCTCCTACGACAGCACGATCAATGACCCGCTGCAAACGATCAAGTTCGGCGACGCGAAGAACGGAATCGAAATTCAGCAGCTGACCGTGCGCGGCAACGGCATGGTGCAGCAGGTGGCGTTGCAGTCTGGCCAGCCTCTGGTGATTGCAGGCTTCCAGAAGGACCAGGACCAGACGTCGCGCCAACGGTTCGATGAGAAGGCGCCGATTCTCTTCGGCGGCTCCAACACGACAAACAATCAGAAGCTCTACAACCTGATCATCGTCACCGCCCAGGTGGAAGAAGGACTCTGATTATGGCGATCTGGCGCCGCGGAGAAGCCGCGAAATCCCGTGGACCGTTCTCGCCCGTGCTGGTGAAGGATGAGAACCGCATGCTTGTGTTCGGTGCGGACTGGAGCCCTTTGATTGGGGGGCGGGCCGAGTCCGCAGCACGGAGGAACGCCGCTCAGTTCAAGGCGACGCACTACGCACTCGTTACCAAGAGTGGTCATTCTGGCTTGGCTACGGTCAAGCTGGTGCGGGCAGAGATGAAGCAGGTTGGGAAGAATGCGATCTTCCCAGCAGCTGCCGCGTTTGCGATCTTCCGCCCGGCGGGCACCGCTGTGGGATTCTTTGAGCTGGGCGATGGAAAAATCTGGATAGTTCTGTGCCAAAACGGGATGATCCGACGGAATGGCGACCTGGTCTACGCCGACCAGGATATGGCCTACCAGCGGCTTCATCAGCTCCAGAAAGAAGCAGAAGCCCTCGAGCCGATGGGGCCAAACTGGTCTTTCTTCAGCAATCTCGACATTCCGCATACGGAGCACATCTCGCTCGAAGAGCTGCTCGATGTGGAGCTTAAGCCGTTCGAGACCCGTCGATTCAGCCTCGATCAGCTTCCCAAGCCAGTTAAGGTCAGTTTTTTGCTGATGCTGGTCTTCTTCGGGGCGAACGCGGCCTGGGATTACTTTGACTCGCTCGCACGCAGCCGCCGTCTCGCGGAGCTTCGCGCCAACATGCAGGATCCGGAGAGCGCGTGGCGCGCCGCTGTCCAAGAGGAGGCTGCTCGAAAGCGGGTCGACAGCGTGACAAGCGTAGAGGCCCTCTATGAGCAACTGATCGCAGTACCACTAGAGGTAGCTGGCTGGAAACTGCACAGCGCGACGTGCTCCCCTACAGGCTCCATGTGGGAATGCCTCGCGACCTTCCAGCGTATGGGCTATGGCGCCACGAATGATCAATTCGAAGCTGCCTTGCCCACGGGGTGGCGCGCGGAGTTCGACCCGCTCGGCACAGCCACGGGTGCTTGGACATTTAAGAGCGTCGGCACCAAGGCGGGAGTGGTTCCAGAAAGCCTGCCGACGCGCGCAAAGATCCTTCGCTCACCGGTGAGCCAGCTGCAATCGATCCTGCCCGCCTTCACGTCAATTCGGCTACCGAGCACAAAGGCATGGGATGTGGCCATGCCGTTTGACGGCAATGGAAAGCCGATTTCGAAGCCGTCCAGTGTGATGGTTCCCGGTGCGATACCGCTCGTGCTCGAAGGCCCACTGCGGTCGCTTTCCGTCTGGGAGGTTGAGAGCACCCCGACCGCGATCCGAACGATAAAGA
This sequence comes from Achromobacter seleniivolatilans, assembly GCF_030864005.1. Classification (NCBI taxonomy): domain Bacteria; kingdom Pseudomonadati; phylum Pseudomonadota; class Betaproteobacteria; order Burkholderiales; family Alcaligenaceae; genus Achromobacter; species Achromobacter seleniivolatilans. Next base: position 56,321 of record NZ_CP132977.1, on the reverse strand, counting down.
TTGATCGCGTTGACGCCGACGTCTCTCTCAACTCCAGCCCACTAAAAATGACACTGAACGGAGATCTGTATGTTCAAAATGCGAAGTAATCGTGCGATGGACGGATTGAAGTACGCCATGGCCATTGCGATCGCGGCGGCGAGTTCGCCTGGATGGGCGCAGAACCAAGGCGCCGCTAATGCCGCTGCTGCCGCGGCGGCGGAGAAGTCCGCTCTGCAACACGTCAAAGGACAGGTCGGCCATCTCCTACAACTGGACGCAGACATCGCGGCTGACAAGATGCGCCGGGAAGCAGGCCTCCCCACGCAAGCTGAGGCCCAGCGTCAAGCCACCGATCGCCAGCAAGCCGAGCACTCTATCCAGCAGCGGGCACGCACACCTCCCCCTCCGCCAGCGGCACCCCAAGTGGAAGCTATTTACGGCGTCGGAGGTCAGTTAACGGCCGTTGTGTCGTATGGCGGGCAGCAGTACGAGTTTCGAAGTGGCCGGACGTACGCAGTTGGCCATTCGAGTGGGCCTCGACTGAAGTTGATCAGTGGAAGCTGCGTAACCGTTGGCGTGTCCGAAGGCAACAAGACGGCTTGCTACCGGCATGAAACGAATCTCGGGCCTGGTGAAACTCCTGTGTTCAACGCGCGCAACGGTGCTGCCGCACCTCGCCAGGACAGCACTTCGGCAATTTCGGGATCGCTCGGAATAGTTCCCCCGCCCCCTCCGTTCCTCTCCAAATAGCCCCGCTCAAGGAAGCAGTAATCCATGGGTTTTCTTAGCATTTTCTCTTCCAGACCGGCGACTGCGAAACGGCGGACCCCCAGTCCAAAGAAGCGAGTGCCTCCGGCTGAGCCTCGCTTGAAAGGGACGGCGCCCGCCAGCCGAGCGGCCCCCGAGGCTGCGCTCAAGAAAGTGGCCGCCTCCAGGCCCGCGCGCATTGAGCAGCGCTCAGGGGAGCCGAGGCTGTCCAATACTGAACGCGTGGCCGGTGCAGAAGGCGCTGGCAGGCACAGTGAGCTTTCTGGGCCGACCGTTATCGCGTCGGACAACGATCTCGCGCAGAAGATTCGGTTCGAGCGGGCGCTCAACAAGGACCTGGATCTCTTGCCCGCAATCGCGTCGAAGGTATGCCCGGTCTTGTTGGACAACAACACTGTGATCCTTCTTTGCCTCCCCGAGTACATGGACTCCGACGAGGCCGACGAGGTTCAGAAGCTTGTCCTACAGAAGCAGCAGCGGCCAATGGCGGACCCGGCGCGAGCAGTCGTTACAGTTCCGGCCCTTCTGAATGCCATTATTCGAGAGCACATAAACAAGGAAACGCTCGGCAGTCGGCGGAAGATCCTCATCAGCCCGGAACGAACCGCCATGATGGGTCTGTTGGAGGATATGCTCGAATGGGGGGCCAAGCACAATGCCGCTGACATTCACGTCAACGTGTTCGACACGCGCCCTTTCTCGGAGGTCAAGTTCTCCGTGGGTGGGAAATATGTCTCTGTAGGGCAGTTTGCCAACATGCCGACGCAACAGCTTCAGGAACTGTTGCGCGTCGCATTCATGGAGGTAAAGGGTGCCGCTCAGGCGACATTCCAGCCCTTGATGGAACAGCAGGGGAGAAGCAATCACGTCCTGAAAAACGGAAATCGAGTGATGCTGCGTTGGGCTACCTTAGCAGCCGACGCTGGCGTTTCCGTGACCATGCGAATTCTGCACCTCGACGTTGAAGAAAAAGGGAAGACATTCGAGGAGCTTGGATACTTGCCTGGGCAAGTGCAGATGATGCGGCGCGCCCGAATGACGAATGGCGGGGCGGTGGTGCTTGCTGGGATCGTGGGTTCCGGGAAGTCTACGACTTTGGCCACCAAAATTCGAGGAATCCCGGCCTTTCGAAAGATCATCACACTCGAGGATCCGGTGGAGTACATCCTGCCGAGGGTCATTCATAACACGATTACTTGGGTCTCAGGCGTTGACGATCCGTTCATTGAGAAGCTGAAGGCGGTGAAGCGCAGTGCGATGCACGATCTGGTGATTGGAGAGATTCGTGATTTGGTGACTGGACGCGCATTTATGGATCTTGCTTCGTCTGGGACGAACCTGTACACGACCACACACACGGGCCGCGCAGTGCAGATCCCGGATCGATTGGCCTCGGACGTGATTGGTGTTTCACGTGATTTCCTGGCATCGAATGGCGTTCTCAAACTGCTCGTATATCAGGCATTGGTGCCGAAATTGTGCGAGTGTAAACACGACTTTGAGTATCTGATTCGCGAGGGCGGTGAGGACTCCGAAGCTCAATTCCGTGAGGGCGATTACTGGCGCAGCTATGCGGACCGCATTGATCGCCTCTACGGCATTGACGCGCTTACTAATGTCAAGGTGCGGAATCCTGACGGCTGCAAGGTTTGCCAGAAGCAGGGATTCCACGAGTTGTTCGGTTTGAATGACCGCACGGTGGTTGCAGAGATGATCGAGCCCGCCATCGATGATCACGCTTTGGAGCTGATTCGCCGCGCAGACAACGCCGGGCTTGAGCGGTACTACTTTGGTCGCACCGATCTCGACTACACCAGTCCCGATATGAATGGAAAGTCTGCGATGGATTGCGCCGTCTACAAGGCCTTCAAGGGCGAACTGGATCCGCGAGAGATTGAACCGCGTTTCAAGGCATTTGAGACCGTGGAGATCGCTCGAGAGATTGCAAGACGGAGGAAAGCATGATCGGCCCAATGCGTGATTGGTTCAGTCAGCTTGGCGATTTGTCGATCAAGCACTATCTAGCCGTGCGAGGCTTCCGCAAGCGGCGCGCAGACTTTTACGAGACGCTCTGCGACACCATGGAGGCGACCGCTGGGAAGAAGACGCTGATTAACATCTTGCAGGATGATTGTGAGCGATACGGCGGTATCTCCACCCAGCGAGGGTATCTCTCGAATTACATCGCGGATCGTCTAGTCACCGATGGGGTGGGTAAAGTCAGCGAGACGCTTCACGGCATTGTTCCTGATGAGGACGAACTCATTCTTGGGATATCTGAGCTCTCAGGGCCTGGTGCGCTGGAGCAAGGCCTTCGAGACCTAACGGACTACACCCGTCTGATGGACCGATCCAAATCAGGGTTCTTTTGGACAGTCCTTGCCGGTGGCTTATGTCTGATCGTTGGCATCGCAATGCTCTTCGTTATGGCATTTGTGACCTACCCGAGGCTGCAGGAAGTGTTCAGCATGCTCCCCGCAGATATGTGGACGGGAGCAGCTGCCAGCTTCCGGACAGCCGCCAATTTCTTAGCGGCGAATCTCCTCTTTATCCTGGGGTTTCTCGGGGTGCTCGCGTACTTGTTGCACTGGTCGCTCCGAAACCTCACGGGTCCAATCCGCGAGAGATTGGAAGATAGATTCATTTGGAGGGCATATCGCGATTTTCAGGCTATCCGCTTCATGATGACCCTTTCGGTCATTTTGAAGCCTCGCCAGGGAAACACGATCAACATGCGGGACGGCATTCTGATGCTGAGTGACCCACAAAATCCGTGGTTGAACTGGCACATAGCGAAGATGCTTGAGCGGATCGAAGAGGATCACGTTACAGGGGCGGAGACGTTTGACACGGGAATTCTCCCTCGGGATCTGTACTTCTATCTCTCGGATGTGTGCGTGTCGCATGGCATTGACGAAGGCCTTCAGAGGACCCGTCGACAGATTGAGGTGCGTGTTCTGAGCGACGTCGCGAAGCGCGCAGCAATCGTACGTTGGTCCATGTTTGCGATCGCCTTGGGTGGGCTGATTGGTATCGCGTTGTGGCACTTCGCGACGATTGAGATCCTGCGGCGCGCGCTCCAAATGTTCTACCTGACGTCCTGACGGGCGCAAAGAATTTCCCTCTTGTTCGTTTCAGACACAAGCCAATCAGGCTCATTCATTGGAAAGAGAAAACTATGACATCTCAACTGATCACGCACGGCACCGGGGCCTCTTCCTTCCCTTCGAGAAGGCGACGCCAGTTGGCCAAAGGCCTAAGCGCAATCGAGCTTTCTGTGGTTCTGGCAATCATCGTCATCCTGGCGATCTACACGATGCCGAAGATTGATTCGTATCTCATCGACGGAAAGGTCCCCAAGGTTGCGGAGGACCTGCGGCGGTTTATGGTGCGGAATCGGGTTAACGCCAGCGCCGCGGCCGACCCCAATACAGCATTTGCGAACGCGACGCAGCGATCCTTTGCCTTCGCGATCTCTAGTTCGACCACGATTTCGTCAAATACGACGACGTACGTCGTGCAGCACAACCTCGGGAGCGGCGGAGTGGTTGCTTATGCAGCGGTGGATGGTGGAAAGGGATACACCCTCACTCTCGACAAGGTTCACCAGATCGCGTGCGCAAATCTGGCGGGGATTCTCGCTCGCGACGCCAGCAAGATTTCCATTAATGGTCAAGAGCAGAAGAACACAGAAACACCCGTCAATTTCAGTGGGACCAATGCTGACGCCGCGTGTGTCGACGGAGAGAACAACACTGTCGTGTTCACCGCCGGCAACTACGAGGTCAACGCCGGCGCGCGCTAGGGGAAGGTTGGGAAAGGTGGGGTTGGAACGTTCGATGGCCTAAGGAGTTGCCATGAAGAAGTTTAGAGGTCCTTTGGTGCGGGCTAAGCGCCTGGCTGGCTTTGTGGCGGCGGAGCTGACGACCGTTCTTGCCATTCTGGCCATTCTTGCCGTCTACGGCGCCGGTAAAGTCAAAGCCGAACTCGATGACACAATCGCCGAGTTTACGGGTACCTATATGCTTAGCATAAAGGGGGGGCTCGATGCGTTCCTAAGCAGCACCTTTGATGACATTGCCCGGGCAAACTACGACGCTGTGCGTGCGGGGGCGGGTGCAGGGCCGGGAGGATCGGGGAGGCCTGGCTACCCATCCTTTCGCCTGGAGCGAACGCTGGGTGACGGTAGCCAGGAGTTTTCCTTGAGCCTCCTTGACTTGCGGCGCGCCAAGAATGTGCCTGGCGGGTTCCCGTCTACGGCGCCGCTGGGCAATGTGCCGATGATCAAGATTATTCGGTCAGGCGGTACAACTTGCCCGGGTACTCAATGTCGCATCGATGCAATGGCGTATACCTCCCGGCCGTTGAACTCGGGCGTCGCCCGTTTTGGCGATTCGGCAATGGTGGGCAAATATTTGATGTCTACTGCCGGGTACGGCATGGCGGCCCAGTTGGAGAATCCGGCGGAGTTGCGTGGGGCGACTGGAGCCTTTGCCAATCCCGTGGACCTGGGAACCGACGGGATCGTGGGTATCCATTCGCTGCTCGACACTACGATGTATGAGCAGTTTGTGCGCATCCGAGATACACGAGATCCGGACTTACAGGGGAACTTGTCGGTTGCGGGCACGACAAATCTGAACATCGTCAACGTGAGCGGCGATCTGGGCGTGGGCGATGACGGCACTGGTAAGCACTGCGTGGAGCTTCGGCCGGAAGGACGGGTGATCGTGAGCTGCGAAGGGTTGGTCCAGGCATCTAAGGGGGAATTTGCAGGCTCCAAGCAGACGGTGGTCGACGGCAGCCTGGGCGTCACCACTCGAGGCCTGGTCGACACCGATGAAGGCCTGCGGGTCCGGGGGACGTCTGTCACGGCCGTTGGTGAGGACGATGGTCTGGATATCAAGCTGGGGACGAATTCGGGAGTGGCCATTCGCCGCCAGGACGGCACAGACACCAGGGTAGAGAGCACACAGTTCGACGCGCAGAAGTTGCGTCTTCGCAATCCTTCTGCGACCGTGCGCGCCGGCCAGTCCTGCGCGGCAGAGCAGCTCGGCATGATGGCCCTCACCACGCAAGGTGGCGTGGCCTACTGCAACGACGCGGGAACCCAAGGAACTGTGTGGATGGAGTTTTTGCGGGTTGCGTCAGAGGGCGACGCCTGCGGTACCCAGACCATTCCCGGTTCGCTCGCTCAGGGCACTGCGGGGACGTTGGTGTGCCGAAACGGCTATTGGCGGAAGCTGTCGGACCAGTACTCGGCGCTGACCCTCGTGGCTTCCCGTATCGTAGAGAACGGTGAAGTCGTGGCCCGGCCCTCGTGCGGAGACCGAGGGTCTGCGCTCATTTACCTTGTGCCGCGCTCGTTTGATTCAAACCGGCCTGCTTGGCAATGGGTGGTGGATAGCTCGGGTGGGAACTGGGTCGTGCGCGTCAATGCGCCGGACTGGGGGCAGACGACGGGGAATCCGAAACTCGCGCAAGCCATCGCGCTGATGTATTGCAGCTATGCATACTGAAGCTTGCCCATTGCACGTCACCACGTCGGCGCCAATGCCGCCGGGCAACGCCCGGGCAGATGATTTGAAGCGGTGGATGGCCGTACGTCTAGGGCTGCCATCAGGGGGCCCGCGCTGTGGTGATTCCACGATGCGGGAAGCGTTTTCCCTTTGGTGCGCCGTCGTGGATTCGCTGGTGTGGCAGCGGGAGAGGCAGGGCGCGCGTCTTGACCTTGGCTCCTTCGTGCTCGCGCTGCAATTGCCGGCGCTTCAGCGGCGCGCTGAGGACGGGGACCAGGCGCTTGCAGACTATCTGGTGGGCGCCGCCGGCGGGGGCGATGGCCAGGCTGCCCTCTATCGTGCCCGGCACCCGTATATCGCAAGCTTTGTTGTGGGTGAGCTGGTGAAGGAGGCAGAGCACCTCTGCGAGAACGCGGCTGCGCCTATTCTGTTGCGCACGCAGGGACGTCGGGTTCAGGGCCGCCGGCGTGCGATCTGCGCGGTGGCGCTTTTGGCGGCTATAGGGGGAGGGCTAGTAACCCTCGCGACGCTGGGTCCCTCCACCATCATTGCCGACCTACTGGCGATGATGCCTGCCTTTTAGCGCAGTCGTTGCTTGGGAAGTGCGTAGGGAACAAGGCGAGAGGCCCATTCGTACTTTGGGGGGCGCTTGGCCGCTGCTGCGGCAGCAGCAAGGTCGAGCGCGGCAAGCAGCTTGCCAGCCGCCCCCTTTGCAGTCGCGATGCTGCAATCCGCCGCGTGGGCGGCCTGTTCAGGTGAAAGCCCGTCGACGGCCATAGCGCGGGTGGCGACGACTTCCTGCGGACGCAACCGTGCAATATGGCAGAGCGCGTCAAATTGCGAGTTTTCGGCGAGAGGCATGGGTGCCGCGCCCCCGCGACCCGGAAGGGCCGCGTGAGCAATGGAAAGGGCGCCGCGCAGTCGGCTGATGGCGTTGCTGATCGTGGCCTTTCCGACGCCCAGCTCCACTGCGACGTCCAGCCGTTGCGCCCCAACGAGAACAATCCGCCTCATCGCGTCGCGCAGGGCTGGCGAATCCAACCTGGCGACATCTGCCAGCGCGGCAAACTGGTCTGTGGTCAGGGTTTCTGAGAATTCAGTCGTCATGTCAAGTGCGTGGATGTTTGTCGCAGGCGCCATTCTAGTTGAGCCCACCGGCGCGCCGACCGTCCAGAGCTTCCACCGCCTCGATCGCATGGCGTGCGATCTGGAGAAGGCGTCCCCGAGTCTCAGCGTCGTCAACTTCCTTCACGGTCAAAGGACGTGCCTGCCGGGATATGAGCTCAAGGTAGTAGCGGCTACCTTGACGGTCGTTCGAGCCGGGGGCGCCCCATTTGGCACGATCCTCCGCGCAGCCGTTCGCGAGCTCGATGAGGATGGCGAGCGTGCTCGGTGTCAACTCTGGAGTGGCCGCAGTGGCCGGTTGGTTGTGGGCCAGGTCGCTAAATTGATCGCTCATGGTGCCTCCTGTGAGATTGGCGTGTGCAGCTGGGTGAGATGCGGTTGTTGCGGGTCCAGAGTCAGGCTGAAGCCACCCTGGCATGGGAGAAATCCGGAAATGAGAGCTGAGTCGGCACCAGCGCGGCGTGCGCACGGACGCCGGTGACATCTTCAAGGCTCCGCCGGCCATGCTTCTTGGTCGGCATAAGCATTACTTGGCCAGTTCGCCGTTCGAGGTCGACGTATTTTCGATATAGATGTGGGTCGTTGAGCAACTCGGGGTGCTCAGTCGCAAGACGCGCAGCGGTCCGGAGATCTTCTTCGCTGGCCATGATGCAGAAGACGCAACTGAAGCGCCGCATGCCCAGCTTATAGACGGGGTGCGGCTCCTGACCTGCAGCGGCGATCGTGGCGAAGACCTCTTGCTCCGTCATGTCATGAATTGGCAGCCAGTCGTACCATTCGCGCCCAGCCTTGCTGTTTCGCTCGCTAAACTTGAACGCGGGCAGCTTCTTTCGACTGCTCGATTCCTGTGCGCGCATTCCCATGCAGTTGACGACTAGTCCCCAGGCCTGGACACCTTTGCTCTTGCGCTCCCGGGTGATGGCGCGGATCGTGCGCTCAATTGGCCCGCGCTTCAGATCGCTGGTGCATTGACGCTGCTGGGGCGACGGGAATTTGCCACGGGCCTCGACCATCTGCAACAAACCTCGGGCGGCCTGGCAGGTCACCAGCCGCTCGCCATCGGTGGTGGCCAAGATATGTCCCACGGCGCCCGCCCATTCGACGGCGCCCAGGTCGGCGTGGACGATGAGCAGCTGGTCCGCAGGGACGATTGCCCGCAAGACCAGGTAGAGGGCCTGCGAGTCTTTGCCGCCAGAGTGGTTGACCACGACCAGGCCGCCGCGCGCGATCAGCGCATGGATCTCAGTGGGGATAGGCGTCATGGCGCTCACGCTCCGTAGGCCTTGGGCGCGCGGCGCGGCCAGCGGGTTGGGCGCCAGCGCGACCCCTTGCTGTGGTTATAGGGGTAGAGCCCAACTAGCATGAAGCCAGCTCCGTGGTCGAGTTCGAGATCGATTGGACTGAGGATCAGCGCGTTGCTAATCCGCCGGTGGCGCATTTTCATTAGACGTCCAGGGATTCGAGGAGGTTCAGTTGCCCGGTGGCAGAGGCTGCGACAAGTCGGCCGGCGGGCGGCGCGGTCTCCTGCGCCGGCGCCGCGCGCGGTGCTTCGGCCTGCAACGACGCGTGTCGCTGCTCCCGGGCAGACAGGCGGCCTCCCCAGCCGAAAAGGCAGTGAGCTGGCGTACGCCATGCGCTTTCCGTGTTCCAACCCTTGTACGGATCGGGACTCAACGAGTTGCCGTGAAGGATGATCGCGGGTACGTTCAGGAGCGAAAGCTGGATGTAGGACATCTGTACTGCGGTGATGTCGATGTCCACGCCCGTGACGTGCATCGTCATGTGGGTCGAGAGGCCTTGTTCGCGCTGAAGCTCTGCCGCCGCGATGACCATTGCGCCTCCGCCAATGCACGGGTCCATCAACGTGACGAAGCCGCCAAGTTCCTCGACCCGCGCAGCCATGTTCTCCCCGAAGTTGATCTGCGCCATCAGGCGGCTGACCTCGTAGGGCGTAAAAAACTGGCCGCTATTGCGGTTGCCCAAATCTAGGCCCATGTACAGGCTGCCGAGGAAGTCTTGATATCGGTCCTCGAGCGCGCCGACCACATGCGCGAGGCATTCCGCAAACTTGGACATTTCGTCGGCGGAGTAGCGCTTACTGATCTGCGCATATGCAAGTTCTCGGGCTTGGCGGTGGACAGGCTCGACGGCCGAACTGATCGCGCAGGCTGCGCTGGCGATGAAGTCCTCCCAGACACGGCCAAGTCGATGGCGAGGGCGAAATGATTCGAGCAGGTGGGTGACCGCGCGATGGTGGTCCGTGTGGCGGGGATGAGGTGTCTTTGCCATTGTTCTTCCGAAGTTCTTCCGAGGGGTTAGAACCAGAATACACATGGACAAATGAATTCCAAAATTTCTGCGCTAGAAAAATTGGGGTTGACGGCGCGTGTGCGCTGGCGAACTGCTAGCGCACACGCCATGTAGATGATCAGAGGAAACTGAGCGCGTAGGCGCCGCCGTGCGATCGAGCCTCCCGCACCGCTGCATGAATGGAATGCAGCGACCCAGCATGGGTTACTGCGCCATCCCCATCGGACCGCGTGATCCGGTAAGCCAGGCGGTCGCATTCTGCGGGCTGCTTTGCAAGCAGGTGATGACGGTGCAAGCGAGCCAGTGCTTTGAGGGCGTTCCAGCAAATCTCTGGCGCGCCATCGGTTTCGGTGTCAAGGCCAAGTTCGACGGCGAGGATGTTTCGTAGATCTTGGAGAGCGTCCTTACGGAGGTCGCTCACCAGCAATGCTGCTTCTGCGCGGCCGCGAATCCATTTGTCGCGATCCTCCTCGCTGTCGAATTCGGCGCCGGTGTCCGCTTCGAGCATTTTCGTGGCGGCCGCCAGGCTGGCCTTCTCTGCGTCCGGGGCGATGACGTCGACATCAAAGCAGCCTTCATCCGCTTGTTCCCAGGGCAGCATGACGCGCCAGGGACGATTTTCGAGGGTGTTCATAGGTGTGGTCCTGAGTTAATGAAGGGCCTGCCGTTTCAGGCCCTCTGTGGCGGTATTGGGGCTATTCGTTGAGAGCACTCATTTCGTCACGATCTACGAGCCGGTAGAAGTAGATCCACTCATCGTGGGTGGTGATGTGTGTCCAACCTTCCTCTTCCGCGACGCAGATGACCTGGAAGGCCATGTGGTGCTCATCAGGGCCAACCTTCTCCACTCCACGACGCTGGCCAGCTTGCTCTTGGCTCACCAACACCGTCTCGCCGTCTCGATCTTCTTGGCGGCAACGCATCAGGATGGCGTTTTCCTGCTTGATGGCCTTCAACGTCGCCTGAACATCGCATGTCGTCGCTTCTTGGGGGCCTACCTTGTTTAGTTGGCGCTCCATGATTGGAAGAAGGACGCTCGCAATGAGGCGCGGTTGAGGCAGAGGCTGGACGAGAATGGTCATGGAATGAGGCCCATTAGACGTGCGGTTTCGCACAGGAAAGTGATGTAGACCAGGCTATAGAAGCAGGGCCTTGAGCCAAAACTTTCGCGGGCGCGCAGGCCGGTCAGGGCCAAAGAGTGAATATCGTGGGGGCGACAAATATCGACCACGTTTCTGCATGGGTTTCGCCGTCCCAAGAGGTGTCGTTCCACGCGCTTGAATCAAAGTCGAATTCTTCTTCGCTCGATTCCTCGTAGTAGAAGCCGAAGATGAACCCATCGGTTCCGAGGGTGGCGGCTATGCCTTCAGATAGGACAACAGCAGCGTTGGGGCCGGATGCCAGCAAGAGGTTCAACAGACGAGTCATATAGGACTCGTAGGAGTAGCGATCATCGTTCGACATGCTAGGCACCATCCTGCATTGATTCGCGGCGGGACGCCGCGCTTGGTGAGGGGACATAAATCAAATAGCGCGCTCGGTCTCTCCTATGGAGCGAAGGGCGATTGGGGGCGGTGCGTCCCGCCCCCGACGCGGCGCAAATCAGGTGTGTTCGTAGATGGGTAAGCCCTCGATCAATTCACCGTCGCCGTCGAACTCAATCCGATCAATCCGCTCGGCATCGGCGAATGCCAGAATGGGCTTCAACCAGTCAGGCATCTCAAGGCAATCTCGGATTTCGGCCTGGGGAGGCGGTACTTTCCAAAGCCAGCCATATTCGATTGCGTCACCTTTCGCGGCGAGATAGTTGCGCGCCTCGTCCTCATCAGGAACGTGAGCTGTGGAGATCACTACAGAGGTGTAGCGATGCGGCACGGAGCCGGCTCGTGCTCCGGAGCACTGCTCTACAGAATCGCTTTCGGCCAAGAGCAGCCGCAGTTGCGCGAGGACTGCCGCACGCTGGCTTGTCTGCCGGACGGCCGCCAGAATGCGTCGAACCCTCACATAGACCACCTCCGCTGCGGCAGAGATATCCGCCTGGCTAAGCAAGGTCTGCAAATCTCGCGCAGCGGCGAGTGAGCTGCTGGTGCCGAAGGCACCGGCAAAGTGCGACCCCCGATACTGCGCGAGGCCGCCGAAATTTCCCTCTGTGGGTCGATCAGCCCAGTACCCCTCTTGGACGGAGAGAGACCAAAGGTCATGACCGTCGTTGAGCGCTTCCGCGAGCTTGCCGAGCGTCTCGATGTTTACCTGGTCGTCTTGCATTTCCGCTCCAAGTGCCGCAATTACGGGGTGGTCCGGCAGCCCGAAATGAGCACACAGGCCACGCAATGCATCTTCTGCCGTTAGGTCATCGGAGGTGCGCGAAAGCCCATACGTGAGGTGAAGGCAACGCAGCGCTTCGCGGATCGGCTCGTTGTCGGAAATCCCGTCGCCATCTTCCAAATGAAACGTAAACATCTGGAACCCATCGGGGCAGGGCATGGCGTCAGTGGGCAGCGCCGCCTCGAATTTTTGGGCAATGCCTCCAAATAGCGTTTCGATGACGGGCGTGCAACGACGAACGACGAGGATGCAAGTGGCGAGGGAGTACGCGTTGGACATTTCTGGGTCTCAGTAGTAGCGGGGGGCGACACGCCCTTCCATCTGTTTCCCATGGTACACACGTACAGATGTACTCCAAAATTTCGGCCAGTGCCGTGCTGCACGGTGCGATTTTTTGCGCCCTCGCGACGAGTCGCGGCAGCACGCCGCATGAGCGCACGCCGCTCCAACTAGGTCTGTCCTAGCCGCGCAAGAGATGTGCGGCCAGCACCCATTGCTCCAGGAACTCGAGCCAGTACTCGTCGCTGCTGTTGAACGCTTCGCGTCCACCACCTTCCACCAGCTCACGCCACGCCGCAGTCTTGCCCGCATGGAAAAAGGGGCATCGCGCGTCCTGTGACTGTGCCTGACTCTCTCCCAAGACCGTTTGGTAGCCTCGCTCGAAGGCATCTCGGATCTGATGTTTTTGGGTCAGCAGGACAGGGTCGCCATCGGCGGCTGGCGGTTGGGGAATGGAGCAGTTTTGAGACAGCTCCCGATCGCTGACGGGGATCGCCATGCAGCCGGAGTCGTCCTCCGCGTCGTCGGTGTCTTGGAGGAGTGCTTCGGCGGTGCCGTTCGGGTATTGCTTGATGCCAAGCGGCGTCAGGGCGTCGTCATTCACGTACTGGATGCCGTCCAAGAACGCGGCTGCTTGGATGGACGAAGGGAAGGCGATGGCTTTCATGTGGATCTGAACCTGGAATGAATAGATGCCTATGCCACTAGTTTTCCGAGGGAATAGTGGGGCCATCTAGGGATGGCCAGGCATACCAGTTCAGAATATCCAACACATGCGGTTGTCCAAAATTTTCACGGCCGAGCATCAGTTTGACAGTTGGCGCGCAAAAAAAAGGCGAGGAGTACGCTCCTCGCCAAAGGTAAAGGAGGCGCGCCGGCAGGACGCCCCCCAAGATCCTGCTCTTATCAGTCGAACGCGTAACGCAGTCCAGCCGAGAATACGTTGTTGGTGACACCACCACGGCCCAGTTGCATGTCGTAGTTCACGAACCAAGACAGGTCTGCGCCAGCTTGCGAAGTGGCTCCCAAGCCGATCCAGCCGGTGTGGCGTTGCAGGCCAATGCCCTTGACCTTGAAGGCCGCGTCCGGAGCGCCCGAGAACGCTGCGGTGAAGTCCAGGTCAGTCGGATTGCCGTAGCGATATGCGCCATAGCCCGTGAAGGTGGTTTGGCCACCGGCCCACGAGACAACGGACGATTGCAGGCGCAGACCGAGCAGACCAGCCGTTTGATCGTAGGACTTCTTGTCAGCCTTGAGGCCGAAGGCGTTGTCGCTTTCGTCGATGGCACCGCGCTTCAGGTTGTCGTAAGACAGGCCAACGAACGGCGTGATGCGCGCACCGTTCAAGCTGAACGCATGGCCGAGTTCCGCGTACAGGGATGCAAGGCGGTCGGTGCGGCCGCTGTTCACGTGGTCGGCACCGTCAACCAGGATGTCGCGCTTAACGTCGGACTTCAGCCATTCGTAACCCGCGCGGCCAGCCAGATAGGTGCCCACGTCGGCGCCGTAGCGACCGTATACAGACAGGCCAGTGCCTTGAGTTTTCGACTTGCCGCCGTAGTTGTCAAAGTCCGCCTTGGCTTCGGACCAGGTCAGCGCAGCGCCGAGAATTCCCTTTTCCGAGACGCGGTGGTCGAAGCCCACCTGGCCGCCGAAGAGGCTGGTGTCGGCGCTGGCGAAGCCCGACTGTTCCAGCTTGCCCGTACCGCCGACCATGCTCACCCATCCGCCGGTTTGGGCGCCGGGAATGGAGAGGTTGTCAACGCGATTGGTCAGCACACGGTTCACGGCTTGGGATTGCTGGAAGGTCAGTGCTTGCGAAGAGGCGTAGAGCTGGCCGCTGACACTGTCGAGCGTCGTGGCCAGCGATTGTGCGCTCTCAACGGCTTGAAGCTTGGCAGCGACAACAACGAATTCATCGCTCACGCTGGATCGCGCGCCCTGCACCTTTGCGTCGGTGGCCTGGAATGCGGCTTCCACGGCCTCGGCCGCTGCAAGCCGGCTAGTTTGGCCGGCATACAGGCCCTGGGAAACACTGACAACGTTTGCGCGTGCAACGTCCAGATCGACTTGTGTGGGCGTGTAGTTGGCAGTCACGGAATAGAGCAGCCCCGCGCCGCCTGTCACCGAACCGAACGTACCGGAAACTTGACCCGCCTTTACGGCTGTTTCCTTGCTTTTCACGACGTATTGATCGTCGGGCTTTTCCACGACCAATTTGGAGTCATTGAGGTCGGCTTGTCCGTCCACGATGACCGTCGTGCCCAACTGGGTCGTCAAGGTGGCTTGCGGCGTCCAAGCGTTGTAGTTGCCTTTGATGTGAAGACCAACGCCACGGGCTTGCACCACGCCGCTGTTGTTAACCGAAGCACCGGCCACGCCACCATCGGAGACGAGTTGGCCTTCCACGAAGACATTAACGTCACTGCTGACGCTACCGTACAACTCCACGGTGCCCTTGGTGATCGTGGTGCCGCCCGAGTAGGTATTTTGGCCCCAGAGAACCAGAGAGCCGGTGCCGCTCTTGGTCAAGCCGGCGTTTCCGGAGATGTCGTTGTAGAACTGCGAGCGATAGGTGTTGAAGTCTGCGATGAAATCACCACCCAGCGTCAGGCTCGTGTCGAATTTAGCGGGGCCGCGCACAGCGCGATCTGCGTTCAGTCGACCCCAGCCGAACTTGGCTCGGTCGCCCATGTCGTCGGCCGTGGACAGGATGGTCTGCCGCAAAGCACTGTTGTCCATCCAGGGATAAGCTTCGGAAACGAGCGCTGCTGCAGCAGTGACGACCGGCGCAGCGAACGAAGTGCCGGTGAGGCCGGCTGGCGCTTCGGCGCTGACGCACCAGTTCGCCGCCACGCCGCACTGGTTCGACCAGGGGGCGAGGGTTCCGTCCGCTTGCAACTGGGTAACAGTGAGCCAGCCGCGCTCTAGGGCCGGAGCAATGGAGGGCAGACCAGCCCCCACATACGGGTTTGCCTGCCCTTCGTTACCGTTGGCCCAGATCAGCAGTTGACCATCGCGCAGAACAGCGTCGTTGAACACCCACAGGAAGTTGTTCCGGAAGTTCGACCCGGGCAGAGCCTCTGCGCCGCCAGGCAACGCATATTGGGGGCTGGTGGGGAACGACCAGGAGTTGTTGACGATCTTGACGCCGCGGTTGGCCAGCGTCGCCAAGTTGGTGCTCAAGTCAGTGTTCGAGAACGCGGTCGGGTGATTCGCCTGATACAGGCTGAACCCAGCGGCCATCCCCTTCGGAAAACCATCCCCGATGTCTTTTCCGCCGATCACCCGGCTGACGATGGCGCCGTGGGTGCCCGCTTCTGCCGATGCCGGCGCGATCACTTCCTTGAGTGCGCTAGCGACCGCAGCGGGGTGATTGGCCATCGGATCGGCGTCGAAGCCAGTGTCCAACACACCGATCTTTACGCCAGTGCCGTCAAAGTTCGCGGCAGACGGCGGCGTCGGCGAAGGCTTGGTGGGCACCCAGCCCGTACCCGGATTGCCACCCGTGTCGCCGCCACCAGTGTTGCCGCCGGTATCGCCGCCGGTATTGCCGCCAGTGCCCGGAAGGTTCCCACCACCGCTGCCACCGCCGCCACCGCCGCCACCACCCCCGCCGCACGCGGACAGGATGGCAAGGGTCAGAATCGAAAGGGCCAGCTTAGAAGCGAGCTGACGCGATTTGGGCATTGTCATTGCAAGATCTCCGAAGAAACCGGCGCCTCATCGGGCGGGCACGGCATTGGTTTAATTGATGAATGAGATGTACGATTCATAATGACAGATCGCCACCCCATTCCAAAGAATTTTTGCGAAATAACTAGAAAAACGCAGTTGCGTCTTGAAAAAACGTTGTAGTGTACGCAAAATAGGGCTCGATCAGCGCTCAGGGGGGCGCGGATTAGGCGGCAAAAGGCAAGGAGGTTGACGCGTTTTGAAACGCATGCGCCCTTTTGCCATGAATGTAAAGAATGTATGATCCTTACGATTCATCTTCTTAGCGATGGGTCCGCAGGAATTGCGTCAGCCGCGCAATTTGCCGGCGTGGCTTGATGCCAGAGCGAGGATTGCGGTCAAACAAAAACACTAACGTGCGGCCTAACGCGCAACCGAACCTTTTATGGCGATAGAACTCCAGTACTTCGATCCCTCAAAGACCAAGCCGACGCGTCTGCAGCACTACCTGCGTAAGGTCGCTGACCCGGCAGACTTTCCGCTGACCGGCGAAAAGCTCAACTTGTTGCGGGAAGGCCCGCTCCAAATGACAGAGCGCCAGTGCGCTGAAATATTGGGGGTGAGTTCCCCTCAGGAAGTTCGCTTTCGTGAGGCGATTGCTCGGCCAGGTCTTGTCGACATTCAAGTCGAGATGAACTTGCACCTGTACGTTGCGCGTCCACACCCGTTGTCGCTGCGAATCGTGGCCGAGGAAGATCATTGGAAGTCCGACCGATTCACCGACTGGCTCTTTCAGGACATTGGCGCCTACTACGGTTCCGCGCATTGGCTGAACATGGGTGGAGCGCGGGCGGATTTGCTGTCCCGCCTGCGCGTCATGGTGCTTGAGTGGTTGCCGATGATCCTCAACGGAAACGTGAACAATCGCTACGCCATGGTTAACGGAACGCGGAGCAATTCCAAGCCTTCGCTGCGAGTGCTCATGTCACGTCTGCGCGAAGCCGACGCCGCCAACATGGGTGATTTCGAGCGGGGGGTCATGTGTTCTCCCCAGCAGGCCTATCAAGATTTGAAGGCCCTGGCGCAGTTCTGCTGGGAACGGCGTGTCGGCCATTCGCCGCAGGCCGAGTTCGTACTGGAGAAAATCGCCCGGGAAGATCCCTTTGAAAGTGATCTCTACGAAGAAGTGAAGGAGCGGTACGCTTCGCGCGTGGCGCGTAGTGCGGAATGACGGGTGAGGGATGGCGCGGGGTCTATTTGGCTGCCGCGCGATGCCTCCGTGTTGTCCAATCTTGAGGATCTATGAAAACCAAGTCTGCCTCGGTAGTATCCGAGCAAATCGTACAGCCCGTAGCTGCGCCGCCGAAGACGAGCCGGCAGCAGCTCGAGGCCTACTGTCCGATTGATCCGTCCACGACTGAAGATGCGCCCTTGCGCGTCTCGTTGCGCGAGTTGAGTGTTGATCTGCTGGACGGGGAAGATCAACTATTTCGCTTTCGGGAGCCACTTCAAACCTACATCGCTAAATCAGGTTGGAGCAAGTCGGCAGGGGGATATAGCACGGCGCTTTACGAGAAGTACCATCCGAAGATTCCGAAGCGGATCGACTTCTCTTTCCCTTTCTCTGTCGGCAACCTGATGCCGCTCGACGAGACGCCTGGCTTGGATTTGACGCGCAACGATCGCACTATCACGAGCGACGTGTTGACCTATTTCAGGGTCCATTTCGACGAGCAGCTCAGTAAATTGCGTCGCGTCGAGCGGTCCGAAATGGAAAAGATCGCTGAATCCCTGCTCCATCGCAAGCACGAGCACGTTCTGTTCATGGCCAGGACGTTTCCAGCGCTGCTTCAGCAGTTGTTTGACGAGTTTCCCAAGATCCAAGCTGTTCGCTACATCGGGCGGATTGGTGTGCCGGGCATGCCGGAGAAGGATCAGCTTCAGTCGAAAGTCGTCACGATGCGATTCGACGCAGATGTCATTGATCTGTACAACCCGTCACCTATTTTAGATATCCAGCCCTGACAGGCTGATCAGGGACCGAGAAGGGGGCGCCGCGAGGCGCCCTTTTCTATTTCGGCCAAGCTTTGCGTCTATCTGTATCCGACGCCGGCTCCCTACCTCACCCTTGGGTGCCGCGACCCGGCAGCCGGCACGCAAAAAGGTGGCACATCGTGTTGCGGGCAAAATTTTGTTTCCAGTATGATTCATTATGTTTATTCATCCCAATAAATAAGTCAGCTGGAAGTGAGGTTCTGTGGCCCCCCCGATATCGAGTAGCGCGCGGAAGACCGGCGCTGATCATGAAAGCCCCCCGGATCTCCATTGGTTGGACGGGCAGGCCGACTTCCGAAGCGACGATGCGACGATTGTTCGCGCTTTCGTCGTCCAATCCCTGCGCAACGGGACGCTCACATTGGCCAAGCCGCTCGTTGCTCCTCCACATTTGCCGACCTATGTGGCGCCGGCGCTCATAGAGATCGGCCTCGCCGAAACCGCAGCGGCCTCGATCTGGCAACAGTTCACTCGGGACGCGAATTTGAAGGCCAGTCCTTCGGGACGCTGCCGCAGCGAGGTTCGCCGAAAAGCGCGCTTTTTGCTCTGGCTTAGGGAGCAATTCCGCGCCCCAGGGCAGAAACCTGTTCTGGCTTCGACTCAGGTCGGCCGCCGCTCCCTGGCCCAGGCAGTGTGATGGCCTATTTCCTTGACGCAAGCGCGACCGACGAAGAAGCCCTTGAACTACTCCAACGGTTCGGGAAACTCGCCCACCAGGTGACGCTGTACTTGGCGTTTGGCGCCTTAGCGAGCGCAATCATCAGCTTTGTTGGAGCCTACCGCTTGTACGTTGGCCAGGATGTGGTTGTGGCTCACGCTCCGGGTGGCGCCGTGTATCTCCCGGCCACATACGCTGACGGCGTGCGTCCTGAGGTGCCCGTCGCCATTACCGAAGAAATGACCATCCTTCGCAACGGTGGGCTGTAGAGATGGCAGATAAGAAGAAGCGAACATCACCAGCTTTGGTGATCACCATCCTGGGGTCAGCGCTGTTCGTCAGCACCGCCACAAACGGATTGCTACTGACTGTGGCCAGTCGCGAGAAGCAGATCCCGATCGCCGTCAACGATAAGTTGCAGGTCATGCGGCCAGCGCCGTTGGATCAGCAAAACGTCTCGGACTCTCGAGTTCTAGATTTTGCTGAGGAGGCCTTGCGTTCGTCCTTCTCCCACGATTTCGTCAACTACATCCCAACCCTGAATTACGCCAAGCGCTTCTACACGACGCAAGGTGGACGGATGCTGCAAACGCAGCTCGAGCCGATTCTGGACGAAATGCGCAAGGAGCGGGCAGTGATGAGTGCAGCTACGGAGGCTCCGTTGATGTCCCGGTCGGCCCATCTCTTCCACGGACGCGTTGCTTGGGATGTCGAGATTCCGATCACGATCAGATTCCAAGGCCAGCGCGCGGCGTACTCACCGCGGGAGCGAGTTGCTCGCGTGCAAGTGGTGCAGGTTCCGCCAGAGGAGCATTCGCGCGGGATTTCGGTACACACAATCCAGCTGGAGCCGCGAAAGCCGCGGTAGCCATGCCGGAGGTGCATGGGCGGGCGCGCGTGGCATTCGGCATGACGTTCGAAGCACAAGTTACAGAACACTTTAGCGACTCGGCTTTCAAGGCCGGCAGCAACAGGATTAAGGAGCGGAAGTTGAGCGTGAACAATCAGGGCATTCACAAGATTCGAGGCATCGTTATGTCTCGTGTCCACCAGACTCTGAGCAAGCACTGGCCCGAATGGTGGAGGGCGCTCGGCGGGCTCAATGGCGCGGAGATGCGCTCGGCCGGCACCGCCATGCAGTTGATGGATACGGCGCCCAGCGACCTGGCCCTCGGATATGCGTTTGGCCTCTATACGGTGCGCACCAACTTCAATCTCCTTTCGACCGACGACCTGGTCGACAGCCACGTCGCGCTGCAGGTGATGCGAGCAGTCGATCACCACAACAATGAACTCGCCACCAAGCACATGGCTTTTGCCGATATGAACGTGCCCGAGTTCGGCCCAGACTTTTCGGACTTTGAGGTCTGGTTCCATCAGGCACCGAACGACTTCGCTTGCGGCACCGTGTGTGGCCATTTCAGTGCATTCGACGAAATCGCCCGAAGCGGCAAAAACGTCGTTCCGGTTGTTCAGCCGTTGACTCCGCGTAGGTAGGGGCCTCATGAGCAAATTTATCTCGGCACCAACCGGCGTGCGATGGTCGATCGTCATCGCGCTCGCCAGTGCTATCACCC
This sequence comes from Achromobacter seleniivolatilans, assembly GCF_030864005.1. NCBI lineage: Bacteria > Pseudomonadati > Pseudomonadota > Betaproteobacteria > Burkholderiales > Alcaligenaceae > Achromobacter > Achromobacter seleniivolatilans. Next base: position 36,048 of record NZ_CP132977.1, on the reverse strand, counting down.
TAACCTCACCTGCTGCATCTGTGTTAGCTGCTCCGCAGGGTGATCCTGCGGCGGAGGCGGAGGCGGGGGCGCGCTCTGCCGCTACTCCCATTCGAGGTGCTAAGCAGGTTTCCAATGCCCCGCCGGTTGACGACCTCAAAGGTGTTGGCGAAGAGGGGGCGGAGGCAACGCGGGCAGCCGCTGGATCACAGGCATCTGCAACAGCCGGGACGAAAGGTGAGCAGGGCCAGGCGGCGGCGCCACGGGGAGGCGAAGGCACGGCAGATCAATCAATTTCGGATGGCCGACCGCTGCCGGCGCCCAATGTAGATTTCGTGAAGTCGGCCGTCGACTCGGTTGCGCCAATGGACCCCGCGCAGATTCGCAAGTTCCGCAAACAGGTCGACGAGCGTCAGGCCGCCGAGATCGCTCCCATCAAATCGGACCTGATCCCTGTTTCGGTGACCTACGACATCGATTTGTCACCTGGTGCGAGGCCTCAGGTAGTGCAGATCACACCAGGGCAGGGGGCCCTGATCAACATCATCGATCGGGAGGGAAACGGTTGGCCCGTCGTTGCGACGAAGAACTACAACAAGGAAGCAATTGTTGTGGAGAGCATGGGACCGAGCACGCTTTCCATCGAAGCAGTCAGCAATCACCAGATCGCCTCCGTGGGCGTCCTGCTCGAGGGAATGAGCGTCGCGTGGTCGTTCACCGTGATCCCGGCGCAGGTCACGACGGACGTCCGCGTTGACTTGCGGCTCCCGTCCCTTTCGCCAGGTGCGGTGACAAAGATCGGTCGAGCAAGCGGCTTGCCGACAGTTGGGGCGAAGCTCGATGGCTACCTGTATGGCGGCACTCCGGAAGGCGCACGCCGGCTCGAAGTGACCGGTGTACCTGGCGCACGCGCCTGGCAATCGCCGGACGGCAGATTGATCCTGCGGATTGCCGGGTTGGTGTCGTCTCCCGCCTGGTACGAGCGCATGCCAGCAGCTGATGGCACGGCTGTTTACGAATTGCCTGCGACCCCGATCGTGGCCGTGGCCACCGATGGCGGCGTGTCCCACACGCTCCGCATCAAAGGCCTGCAGCCAACGGTTGCCGCTGCCGAGAAGGGTCGGCTTCACCAATGACAAACGAGAAGTCGCTATGACAACCAAGAAAAGAGCGGATGGCACCGACAAACCTGAGACGTCTCAGACGCGCCCCACGGCTCGGGGATTCAAACGGAACCTGGTGCTTGTCGGCGTCATGCTGTTTGTGTGCGTGTTCATTGCGCTCGGCTTGGCCTGGTGGGCCGGGTCTGGCGGCAAGAAGGGGAGTGAGCCCACCTCTTCGCTTGGTCCTATTAACCCCAACGGGACCGGCGAGGTACGACGGGAGCTGAGCCCAGCGATGCAGGAGAAGCAAAACCGGGTCTTCCAAGACGAGGCCGAGGCTGCCAGGAAACAAGGCAGGACCTACATCCCCAATGAGGGGACGTTGGGGCTATCTACGCCCGTGGAGCCACCGCAAGCTTCTGCGGCGGCCGAGGGCGGCCTGCCGACAACCCGCCGCATGTCTGGAGGCAGCGGCGCACAGGCTAGCCAAGACAACGTCGGCCTGACGCGTCAGATCGAACGGATTACGAGGGGCATGGATATCAGAGCCGAAAAGGTGCAGGTGCTGGCCAAGGATGACTCGGCGGCCAGGACTCAGGCTGGAGCATCGATGGCACTGGCCGCTGCGTCGCCTGCGTCTAAGGCTGTCGACCCGAGCGCATCACGTGGCCGGGATCTGACGAACGGCCAGGAGATTCATCCCGCAGAGTTGCTCAGCCCGATCGACACAGACAAAACGGACGAGGCCACTGCCAGGATCACTGGTGGGCCACTGGCAGGTGCCACCTTTGTCGGCAAGCTTGTGGTGTTCGAGGAAGACTTTGCAATGGGGTTCACGTCGATGCGATTCGACGGAAAGTTCTACGCAGTGCAAGCGGTGGGCGTGAATGAGCAAACCGCATCGCGCGCGATGGGGGCGGACGTTGATCATCGGTTCTTTGACCGCTTTGTGATGCCTGTCCTTTCCTCTGGCTTGTGGGGCGCGGCGACCTACTTCACTGAGCGCGGGCGAACAGCCACCCAGTACGTACCTACGGGTATCGGCGGCGACATCGTCGTCAGCGACGAGCGCGCGAGCCGTGAGGACGCGAAGAACTCCGGTATTGGAGCGGGGATCTCTAAGGCGCAGCAGGTCGCGGAAGCTGAGGTTCAGCGCCGAGCGGCCAAAAAGAACCGTATGACCTTGCCTCAATTTACGCCGCTGGGAATTCGATTCGAACAGCCGGTGTATGCGAAGGACGCGAAGTAACGCGAAAGACTGGCGAAACGCCGACCAACACGGAGAAAGTCTGAATGAGCACTGAAAACCAACGCGATCCGACGCAGTCTGATCTGCCGGCGGGCACCGCCACTGATCCACGAGTCGCGCAAGCTGACGCATGGGAAGTTGTCAGCGAGGCAGCCGGCACCGGCGAATCGGGGAACCCGTCAGATCGAGATCACCAGGACCGGGACGACGAAGCCCATTCCGCGGGCGGCATGCACACCCACGACGATGATGAGCACGGCCCTGCGGAAGACGTCGACGAGGAAGAAGACGACGACGAAGCAAAAAAAGAGGCAAAGCGTCGTCGATCGAATTTGATCTTTGGCGCGGCTGTTGCTGCCTTCTTGACGATCGTGGCCGTGCTTGTATATGTCTTCCTTTTCAAGCCGTCGACGTCGCGAAACGCAGCCGCTCCGGCGAATGAGACCACGATGCAACACGCATTCGTGCCCGAGATTCCGGATCGCTCTGAGCCTGGCCGGGTCCCGCCGCCAAAGCGGGCAATGGCGCCGGCAGCGCCCCCCCCTGTCGAGCAGCGACTGGAGGACGAGCGGCGTTCCGAAGCAGCGGTCACCCGAGGGCCGGAATCCACAGGCCGCGGACGGGGAGCGTCGGCTTACGCTGCTTCCGAGTTCGAAGAAGATCGGCGGACCGACCACGACCAAATGAGTGCGGCCGCAGTGTCCCCGAGCCGATCGGAAGCGCGGGGCATGGAGGGGCGCGCCGAACAGGTATCCGCGGGCAGAAACCTCGAATCGAGTATGGATCTTGTCGCCGCCAACGTTCTGCAGCTGAACAGCCAAGTGGCAATGCTGCAGGGGCGACTTGTTGCTCTGGAGGCCGGACAACAGGCGATCCTCAAGGGCGTGACTGCGATCGGGGAGAAGGCGACCGAAAAGCCTCAGGCAACCACCTCTTCGGCGAAGGCGCCACCGGCGCGCGGCGGGGATGCGAGCAAAGCCAAGCCCACAGCCCAAGCAAGCAGTGCTAACCGAGTCAGCAGTGGCAGTACGCCCAAGGTGGGCAAACTGGCCGGCTTGTGGGTGAAGGGCGCGTACCCGACCACCGGTGGAGAAACGCAGATCGCATGGGTAATGACCGAGGACAACAAGCTGGAGGCCGCGGTGCGAGTGGGCAGTGTGGTCCGAGGAGCTAAGGTCACCGCGTTTGATGGCATGAAGGTGGTGACAACCGCTGGCACGATTCACCCCCGCTAGCGGAATTCCGATATGAACTTGGACGCCTTTCTCGACGGCTCGGTCACGTTCACTCAGAACATCATGCGCATGGTGTTCGTGGGGCTTGCGGTCCTTGCGGGCGTGTTCTGCGTCTACCAGGGCCTTCGCATGTGCGTCGCCCAAGCTCAGGGCCAGCGCGAGGGCCGACCGCTGTTCGGCCCGGTCGTTGCCCACTTCATGCTTGGCTACATGCTCCTCCGCCTCGCCGGGTTCTCCACCGACGTCATTCAGTTGCTGTTTGGCGCCACGCCGACGCCGCCGGCGAGCGCGCTTTCCTATTTGCCGCCTCAGGTGTCTCAAAGCAAGTTCTTTAGCCGGGTCGCGCTGGCCATCGTTAGTTGGGTGGCGATGTTCGGCGCCATAGCAGTGTTTAGGGGGCTCTTGCTATGGCGAGAGATGTCCAACGGAAGCCCAAACCAACCAGGGGACCTGATGTGGAGAGGACTCTGGCACATCATCTTTGGGACCATAGCGCTCAACATAGGAGGACTGTGGGGAAGGGGCTGAACGGAATTCGAAGTTGTGCGATTCAGTAGAACTATCGCCCGGGAACACGGGCATTTTAAGGAAGGAAACATGAAGAAAATCTGGAAGTCTGGCACGGCTCGGAGCCTTGCCGTTGCGGTAGCTCAACTGGCCCTCATGGCCACTGCGCGCGCCGACCTGATCGATGTCGGCAATCGGACGATCGACCTGGCCAAGGTGGGCACGCAAGTGCTGATCATCGGCGCCGTCCTTGCTGGGGTCGCGGCCGTGATCTACGGATTCAATCTCATGCGCAAAAAGGCTGGTGACCGCGGCGAAGATATCAGCGTCGGGCGCATCTTGACGGCGATGGGAGCCGGGTGCGGGCTGATCGTCCTGGGCTTTGTGATCGCTTCGGTGAACGAAACGTTCGGCGCCACATCAGGGGACGTCGGCAAGAGCCTGTTCTAGGCCGAGCTGACGTTCTCCCAGGAGTCTGTGCTGTGAAGGATCTGTTTTTGTCCATCCGCCGAGGGCCTTCGGCCGTTGCCGCGATGCGGCGGCCGAAGGCATCAAATCCAGAGGCGAGTGCTTCTTCGACTGGTCCGCTCACGGTCCGGTGTGAGAGCTGCGGGATTGCCGTTCCGACGGCTCTCGCAATTTCTGCTGACGCCGAGAGCAAGAAGCATCAGTGTGAACTGTGCGCCAGCTATTCAACTGCGGGGGAGAAGGATTCGAGTAATCGCGGGCGGGACATGGCGACACAGAGCCTTGTTGCAGTTGTTCCGGAGATCTGCGCGACGGACATGAACCTGCTGCACTGGGCGCTTGCGGTAGCACTGGAGGATCCGAGTGAACGGGAGCGGGCAATGCAGGTTTCACAGCGTCTTCAAGCACGCATGTACGACGCGAAGCACGGATACGGGTCCATGAGGGCTCCAGCCTATCGCGAGGCCATGGGATTTCTGTCGGATGGCGAGTATGCAATGCGGGACGTGACTGAACTACGGCTGGTTTTCTCTCCTGCTCTCATGCAAAAGCTGCAGGCCGAAGTTGGCCAATCCCATGGTGAGTTTATGAACTGTGACAGGTGGACCGAGCTGACGCAGTCCACACGTCGTTTGATGGTTGACGGTCCCGGCGATGCCGAGCCGAAGTGAGGGGTTAGGACAATGGCAATCATTGGTGATGAGGCAGCGGCAGCTCGTGCAGATGCTGGGGTCGTTCCACTTTCCGGGTTCGTGCAGTTTGACGAACCGAACTTGGCCACTGGTGGAAAGGCCTTTCTTCCCGATGGGGAGGTGAGCAGGTTCAAGCAGATTGGGGATCTGGATCCGGCCGTGCTGTGGATTACCAACCTAGGGTCCGCGGATGAGCCCCTGCGGCGCAGGAGAAATTTTCGCTGCTCTGCCTTTGTTGGGCCCAGTGCTCAAGAGATCGCCCGCGATCTGGGGCTGGATGTTCAACCTGATGGGCGGTTGTCGGACGGTGCGGCTGCCCACGTGGCGGGCGTGTTGGATCGCGCGCTGCGCGCGGCCGCATCGGCCTATGGGCAGGGCTCTGCGTATCGATGGGTACATGGCTTGAAGGGGGACTACCTATACCAGGATATCGGTAAAGGTCTTCCCCGTGGGCCTCTCAGCGGCGTGGAAAGCTTCCCCAGCCAGAGAGATGTCCTGACTTCCGCCTACCAGGCGCGCGCGATTCCACAATGGGGTGATTGGCCGCTTGGGCCTGGCACACGTTTCGTGACGTTGCGTTTCAACCGAATGGCGTATGCGCGCCAAATGCTGCAGATGCAATTCCCCGTTGGCAAGAACTGGGTGAATGTGCAGGGGACAGCCGGTGTGCCGGTACTTGAAGAAATGCTCGCTCGCCCGTGCCTCGTTCGAGCCGATGCCGCATTGCGGGAGGGATGTGACGATCCTTCGCCCGTCACGCTGGCGGCGCTCGGCTTCGAGGGGGGGCGCAACGCGCGCCGCAGGGGCTGGTTTTCGCAACCGGAGCTTGCCTCTTTGTCCGAATTTATGGAGATCCAAGCCGACGGCTTTCTCGTCGACGAAGACGGAACCCGACCGCTTCCGTCGCGCGCGCTGCTACCCGACGCTTTGATTGAACGCGCTGAGCGGTCGCTTTCATACGCATTCGGCCTGGTCGCCCACTGTCATTGGCTGGCGCTGGCCACCGCGCGCCATGTGGCTGATCGGGACGTGACGCAGGCCGACGTGTGGAGCATATGGCTACGTGCTATGGACAGGGCGTTGATGCACGAGCTGGCGCTGCGTGCGCATAAAGACGGGCTGCATGTTGAGTCATTCGGAGAAGGCTCCATCGTGCTACGACTGCAAGATGGAGATTTGCAAAGGGCTCAACGTTTCTGGGAGCTGGAAGGATTTCAGTATCCGGTAGGCGGCCCAGGACAAGCGCAATGAGCACGCTCCCCCGCCTTCCGAAGTTCTCGTTTGAACCCAACGACGAAGCTGTCAGCCCGTTTGACGGCCTGGCGGAGCGGTTTCGGCGCGCAGATGCCGGAACGCAGTCGCGACTGGATGAGTGTGTGGCCATGGAGGACGCGGTTGGCGCCGTGGTTGCGTTGACGAAGCTATACCTCGCGCTGGATGGCCAGCAACCCTCGCAGGATTCCATCCTGAACGTGCTTCCCCTTCGTGATGTTGCAAAGTCCCGCAACGCTGCGGTCAACTAGTTTTTGACGTTTAAGGTCCACCCCAGTGAGTACCACCGCGATTGTTCTTATCGTCCTCTTGATCGTGATGCAGATCCTGTTTCTGATCGCCTGCACGATGAAACGTGACAGCATTGAATCTGCCATCTTGCACTTCATCAGCATGGTTTGGCGCAATGATGCCGAAGGCGCGATCTCGCTTGTATCGACGTTCGACGATAAGACGCTCATCACGAAAAGTCGGGACTTGGTGTCGTACATCAGAATCGAAGGGCGAGGGCGTTACATCGGAGTGGAGGAGTTTGACGCGCTCGCGGAAAAGCTGGAGGTCGCACTCGAGCATGTGTTGGGCCCTGGGGCGGCTCGACAGCATCGGATTGTGGTCGGGTTTCGGTCCGATCCGGAAGGCGCGCCTGATGTCCTGAAGAAGGCCTTTCAGCCCGCTCTTGCGACGGCCCGTCGGATGGGAGCTGGCGAGCGGATGAAGGTCTGGTTGGAGCGGAAGGCCCGCGCCCTCTCGGGTGTCATCGTTGACGAGAGCATTGTGTTGGGCTTGTTCACGTTGCGCAGCGGCCTGTCCGCCGACGAAGCCGAGAGAGCTGCTGACGAGATCGCAAAGGTGAAGGCGGGGCTCGGGCGCGACGCGATTCGTGGAGCTAATTCGCAGTTTTCCCAGAATGCTATTGGCATCCCACCGTTGATGGCGATGCGCCACGAAGCAGCCATGACAACGCTCATGAAGAACCTGACCGATCACGAGTCAGGTATTGGGCTGATCGGTGATGTAATGCCATCTTCGGAGACCTTGCCCGTTCTGCGTTCGTTCCTGGATGGGCGGTCACCACCGGAAGGTTGGACGCCGGCGCTACTGGGAGGAAAGGGGGGAGCTGCGACGGCCGGCGCCCGTAGCACTGACGCTGCCGACCTACTTCCGCTAGGCCTTGGACGACAACTTCTGACTGCCCCCAGCATTGAATTCTTCAAAGACTACGAAGGGGTCACTCGAGAAGGTACGACCCACGTAGGCTTCTCGTTGGATGTATTCCCGGCGGAGGACCCGGCCCCGGGGTTCAACGTACTCGCTCGAAGCGTGAGCGACGTTGGTTCCAGTGATGGCAGCCGCCTTCCCTACGCGGTGTCGTTTGAGCTATATCCTGATGGAGAGCGATACAAAAAGGCCAGCTCGACGATGGCGGCGTTCCTTGGCGGGATGGGAGATTACAACCGGTCCATCAAACAGGCTTGGGACCACCTGCGCGCACATCGATCAAAGGCCGTTGCGCTTCGTGGCGTCTTCACGACCTGGTCTCACAAGTCTGAATCGGAATCCTTTGCGCGCGCGTCGCAATTGAAGAGCAAGGTTCAGAATTGGGGTGGGAGCACCGTCAGTAACGAATCAGGCGCGCCGGCAGAGCTGTGTTTGGCCGCTGCCCCTGGGGTCGCTTCGCGGTCCCCTGTCCCCTTTGTACCAACCCCGTTGGCCGCCGCGGTACGAGCGCTTCCGGTTTTTCGCGCTGCCTCACCATGGCGTATTGGGGAACTGCTACTGCGTACGGAGTTCGGCAAGCTCTTTCCTATCGCGTTTGGCTCGACGCTCCAGGCAAACACTGGTGGGTGCGTGATCGCGCCCCCCGGGCGCGGGAAATCCCTTCTGCTGAATTCGCTGAACTTTAGTGTTGCGATGGGTCCGGGCCTCCAGGATCTGCCTTACATCACCATCACAGACTTCGGGATGAGTTCGGCCCTGAACATTGCCCTTCTGCGCTCAATCCTGCCTGCACATAAGCGTCATCAGGCAGTTTCTGTACGGGTAAGAAACGAATCGAAGTATGCGAGCAATCCTTTCGATACGCAGTTGGGCTTTGATCGGCCCACCGAACGCGAACGCGATTTCCAGCGCTTTGTTATTGCGGCTATGGCCCCAAATCTTGGGCCGGAGAGCGGCAAGTTCATCGGTGCCGTGATTGATGCGGTCTTCGAGCTTTTTTCGCGCAACAGCCCCGAGGTGAAGCGTTGGCAACGGGCCAACCATCCTGAAATGACGCGCGTGATGGACGACCTGGGGTTGAAGTCGGAAGGACGCCGCGTTTATGACCTGGTCGATGAGCTGTTCGACCATGGCAAAGTACACGAGGCAGTCGTCGTGCAACGCTATGCGGTGCCTGTCCTCTACGATCTGATCACCGCAGCGCGGTCGCAGTCTGTGCGCGACCAATATGATCGTCCGGGCGAACCGACGCCCACACCCTCGGGTGAGTCCATCCTTGCTGTATTCACGCGGGCTATTGGTGCCGCCGCAGCCGATTACGCGCTGCTGTCCACGGTGACCCAGTTTGACCTGGACGATGCGCGCGTTGTGGCGATCGACCTAGAAGAATTGGTCTCTGGCGGAGAAGATGAGGAATCCCGTCGGCGCGCCGCGGTGATGATGATGTTTGGCCGCAATGTGGGGGCTCGGAACTACTTTTTGCGATGGGACGAGCTTGCGACGACATGCCCGCCGCGGTACCTGCGCTATCACGAGACTCGGGTTCGTGAGATCTACACCTCTCCGAAGTTCCTCGAGTATGACGAGTTCCATTTTGCGAAAGGCGTGGGACCACTGCTGGAGCTGATCGACTCTGACTACCGGACGGGTCGAAAGTACCAGGTGTTCCCTTTCCTGGTGACGCAGCAGTTTAGCGACGTACCTCCCGCAATGTTGAAGTCTATGGCATCGGTGTTTATCTTGGGCGCCGGCAGCGAGGAAGAGGGGCGCGAAGTGCAAGAGGCTTTCAACCTCACGGACTCCGAGCGCCGATGCATCATGACGAAGTGCTTGGGCCCCACCCCAAAGGGCAGCCCGATCTTTGCCGTATTTAAGACGGTGAAAGGCGTCGTGAGCCAACTGCTTTATCACACGGCCTCGCCTCTGGAACTGTGGGCCTTTAACAGCTCAGCGATTGATGCGGCGGTGCGCGCGGAGACGACAAAGCAGCTGGGCGGCGACTATTGGCAAGCGTTGCTCGCGCTTACGGATCAGCTACCCAGTGGATCTGCCCGGACGCTGATTGAAGCGCGAAAGCTGCGCATGGGTGAGGATGAGGCCGTCGAGGACGGGGGGCTTACGGTAACGGTTGGCCGCGAGATCGCGGCGCGGGCACTGGAAAAACTCGCGGCCTGAAGCATGCAAAGACTCCGATGAATCGGAGTTTCAGAGCGGGTTTGCATAGGGAAATTGCACGTCCGAGTGCTGCGGCTTCGAATTGCAGGTATGTACAATACATATGATTCATAACGAGTAATAGAGTTAGCCAGTCTGCGGACAACTGATTCGATTTCGAGGTGCACTACCATGCAATCAAAATTCGGCCGACAGCTTCGTGCGGCTTTCGTCCTGTTCATGAGCAGTAGCCTGGCGTGCGCCTGGGCAGCGGACACGACCCAGTTGCCGCGGGATGACTCGACGGGCCCTGGGGCTGCCGTGGGGAACTCGAAGGCTCCGTGGTCCCAAGATGTCGAGTCGGTGCGGCAGCAAATTCCGGTCTCGATCGCGAATGCTCGCACAGAGACCGTTACCTGGGGATGCGGCGCCGGCTATGCCGGGGCCCGCTTCCAAACGCGACTGGTGAAGACATTCACGAATGGTGTGTCCCAGGCAGATCCCTGGTCGGACATTCAGGGAGAATGTGTCGTGTTGCCTACCGTCGCTCGTGGCACTGTGCTCTATACGATGAGCGGTTACGAGGACGCGCCTCGGTATGGCTTTCAGGTATGCCAGCCGGGGGGCGGATGTTGGACGTCCACCACTTGTCCCGCTGGGGTGTTCACCCCCATGTCTTATGGCTCGTTCCAGTCCGGTTCCGGGGAGGGCACCCAGCCCATCACCCCGTTCGTGCGAACAGCACTCTGCATCCAGCCGTAACTCTGATGGTTGGTCCTTTGCTACTTGCGCGATCTGCACCGAGCGGGTTGGATGCGCCAGCTGATCCAGTGCCGCGCCAGTCTAAGACTGCGCAGGTGATGCTCTTCCTCCTGGATCGCGCGGTAGGAAGAGAAAATGCCGTCCCGGGGAAGCTCGTACGGACGATGACGAGGATGAAGCCCGATGATGTTCATCGTGTACTGTCGTCGCAGGCCGGAGCCGGCCGTATTAGCAAGAGGTTGGTGGCGGACGTCGGACCCAAAGCTGAGTTCCAATACTGGCTGACTCCTGAGCAGGCCGCCTCTGCTGAAGCATATCGTTCGCCCCTTCATGGCGGCCGCCTGCCATGCAGGCACGATGGCGTGTCGCCGGTGGATCTATCCACGCGGCTAAAGTTCTTGGTCTATTGCAAGGAAAGCACCCATCTTGGGGAGTTCAAAGTCCTTGATTTGATCATTGCTGACTATCGCGCCGCTCTGAAGAGCGCCTCCCAAGCCGAAAGCTGAGTACAGCGTCAGCCCACATAGTCTTGGCACGCGTCGTGCGTCCCATCTGGCAGCGCGGCGCCGCTCCAACATAATCAGGCTCCCTTTTCCATCGCGGCGACGGGGATGACCTCACTGGCCGCTGGCGCTATCTGTAAGCCTCCTCCCCCCGATGCCGCTGACGCGCGCGCTCCTCTGGCCGCGTTCGATGACCGCGGTGGCGACGCCGGCGCGCCGCGCGGCTAGCGCAGGCGATAGTGGCCACCAGGCCTGCGCCGAGGATGGGGTCATGGCAGGTTACTCTTTGAGTTTTCCGCGCGGCATTTCGACGGTGAAGACGGCTCCCGGCTGGGGGGAGGCGTTCTGCGCGCTCAGGGTCCAGCCGTGGGCGAGCGCGATCTCTTTGCAGATCGACAGCCCCAAGCCTGCGCCCTCTTGGGCGCCCGTTTTGCCGCTCCAGAAGCGGTCAAATAGCTTTGGCATGCTGCCAGGTGCAATCCCCGGCCCTTCGTCCTGGATAAGCAGCTTTTTCCCCGACCAGTGAACAACGACAACGGAATGCGAGGGGGCATGATGGATGGCGTTTTCGATCAGGTTCTTGAGCAGCGTGAAGAGCGCGCCGCGATCGGCGACCAGTTCAAACGATGTGCTGGCTGGCGGCGCCTCAATGCGGACCTCGTGCCTTTCTGCCAATCGCTCGAGATACTGCACGACATCCAGCAGCACCGCATTGGCGTCCGATGGTTCAAACACGTAGTTATGGGTTTCGCTCGCCTCGGCCAGGTGCAGCAGTTGGTGCACCTGGCGGCTCATAAGGTCGATGTCTTGCAACAGCGCCTCTCTGGCGGGGATATCACTCAACTCAATCTCCGCCCTGACCAGCGCCAGCGGTGTTTTCAATTCGTGAGCCGCGGCTGCCAGGAAATCCTGCTGGACGCGATATCCCGTTTCCAGTCTACCCAGCGCACTGTTGAAGGCGGCAATCAGGGGGCTGAGCTCTTGCGGCAGCGGGGCCGCGTCGATTCGCTCGCTAAGATTGCGGGCTGAGATCTGCGAGGCGGCGGTCGACGCATCGAGCAGCGGTTGCAACATGCGTTTGAGCGTCAAGGTAATGGCCACGCCGAAGACCAGGGCGGCCAGCAGGCAGGTAATGATCACGACTTGGAGCGCGGTCTTGCTGTCGGTGAGTCGCACCATGGATGTCAGTCGTTCGCTCTGAGCCATCTGGACATAAAACGTGGCGTGCGCGCGGTCAATGGGCACCGTGGCCACTCGAAACGCGAAGTCGTCGTCCAATAAAAGGGTGCCGACCTCTGGCGGCCCGGTCATGCGGGCGGTGATTGTCGTCAGCGCAGGACTCGGCGCGGCGGTGATGAGGACGGCGCCCGTTGCATCGAGGATGCGGAACGTGGCGTCTTTCGGCAACCCATCAAACATTTTTTCAAGGTCATCGGGTAGGTCAACGGCTACCGGGTAACCAGACGGGTCGAACTTGACGCTCGCGGCAATATCCAGCGCATTGTCCCTCACCCCAATCTCAGCGAGGGCCGACGATTGCCAGTCGAGAAGGACGGCCACTGTCATGCCTACCAGGGCGATGGCGGCTACGAGCCCGCCCACCGAAGCCAACAGAAGCTGAACAGTAAGGTTACGACGCACTTTGGGATTCTTGAAGCGCATACCCTTGCCCACGAATGTTGACGATCTGTAGTTTGCTGTCGATGGCATCGAGTTTCTTGCGAATTCGGTGGATCGCCACATCGAGCGCGTTTGGGGTGACGTCATGAAAACTCCATGCTGCCTTCTCTAGCGTCGTGCGTCGCACGGTCTGGCCTCCCGCACGCACCAGCGTCAGCATGATCTGCAGCTCAGTCGCCGGAAGGGTGACCGACTCGGTCTTGCAAATCATGCTGCGAGACTCGGGGCGGATTTCAACATCGACAAAAGTGGCGGTCAGGCTCTGCATTTGAATGGGCCGGCGCATCAGCGCGCGTACGCGGGCGACGAGCTCCTGCATGGCGAAGGGCTTGGGCAGATAGTCATCCGCCCCGGCCTCCAGGCCCGAAACGCGATCGTGCAGCGCGTCGCGCGCGGTGAGTACAAGGCAGGGGAGGCGGTTGCCGGTGCTGCGCAGCTTCTTGACAAGATCGAGCCCGTCTCCGTCCGGCAAGCCGCGATCAACAATCATCAAGGCGTATTCGGCGTGGGCCACCGCGTAGGCGGCCTGATCCGCCCTCGCAAACAGATCAGTCTGGATGCCGGCCGCCGCCAGGGCTCTGACGACCAACTGACCCAGGCGCTCGTGATCTTCAACAAGGGCGATTCGATTCATGCGGCGAGGCAATCAAAAACGATACATGTAACCGGCAACCACGCCCGGGACGACGCTACGCTCGACTAGAGGGCTGTCCTTGATGTCCTTGCCGAGGAAGGTGGCACCCACATCGACAAACATGGAGTGGTTCTTGTTGAACAGGTAGGTGGTTCTCAGGCCCAGTTGGAAGTTTGTGGTGGCATCCGCATTGTATTGCGCGCGCTGCGGGGTGGCCTCGCCGGAAGTCACGCCAAAGTAATAGTCCTGGTACTTGCTGTTGCCCCAGAGGACGGCGGCGCGCGGGGTGAACACGAAATTGCCAGCGGTGAAGTTGCGTTCGATGCCCAGGTTCGCCTGTAGTCCCTTGCTGGCCGAGACGTCCTTGAGCACTTCGAGGGAGATGGTGGCCAGCGACGTTTTCCAGTTTACGGCCCCTCCGACCCAGATGCCGGCTTTGCGCTTTTTCATCCCATCCAGGATGTCCGCATCGTCTTCATCGTAGCCATCGCCCAGGGCGTAGCGGGTTCTAAGCGAGAAGCTCAGCTGATTAGTGTTTGCGAACTTCCAGTCCGCAGTGGTCCCGGCAAAACGAAAACGTTGGCTGTCGTAGGAGATGATCGGAAGGCCAAAACCTTTGGTGTCGGCCCCCTTGTATGCCGGGCGACCGGCTCCTCCGCCTAAACCCAGGCCCCATTGGCCAGACGAGGCTTGTGCGGTTTCATCCGCGAAGGCAACCTGAGGTACGAAGGTGAAGGCGAGCGCAGCAAAAAAGGACGTTTGTACGAGCGGACGGATACGCATGGGGTTTCTACTCAAGGGGAGACAGGTCCGCATGGTCGCCCTGGCTGTCTTACCGCACACTTACTGGCGCGAGGCTGAGTAAAAAATGCCTTTTTTGCAGTTGAACTAGTTCAGGGAGCGACCGACTGTATTTCTCGCTCTCACTCCAACTGCTTTCGATTTGTCTTGGGGTGAGGTAATATAAGGGAACATAAAAGATCCCTTAAATTGCATCATGAGCCCTAAAGCATTCGGTGGCGGATCTCCGCTCAAACGCCAGCCGCTTCCCAGCACCACGAAACACCAGTGGTCAGTTCTGCTGCAAACGCTGCTGATTGCAGGCTTTGTAGAGCGGTCCCGCTGGACTCGCGAAGAAGCTGTGTTTCACGGGGGAACGAGTCTGAAATTGGGGTGGGGAAGCCCACGCTGGTCGGAGGATTTGGACTTTTTGGTGAAGAAAGATCACCTGCAGGAAGCCGAGAGGCATATTCACAGCGCCGTGGCCTTTGCGCGTGCTCACCTGGCGCGTATTGATGCCGCGCTGCAACTGGAAGTCAGTGGCAAGACAACCGGGCGGATGGCGCGCTACGCGGTGTCTATGACCAAACCAGGGCTTTTAGGCAAGGCCATGGTCAAGGCAGAGTTCTGGGGCGTCGAAGATAGCTACCTCGAGCGCTATCCGTCCGCGCCGCGGCTGCCTGAGCCACCTCAGGAGCTGGCTCAGGCGGGGTACTTCGTGCGTGTGAGTTCGATGCTGCCCATGGCGACATTGAATGCCGTGATGTGCGACAAGCTCGTAGCCGTCGCGAACCGGCGATATTTCAAGGCGCGCGACATCTTTGATATGTACTGGATTCAACAGGAAAGGAGCTTCGTGCGGCCAACTCCTCAGGAAATGGCCCGAGACGTCCTCTTCCATGCCAGTGCGTACGACGCGGAGATGGACCCCGAACAAGCGCAGGCACCCAAACTGGAATTTACTTCCGACCAGGCGCTCGCACTTTCGACGGCCAATCATCTGCGAGCGTGGGTGGACAGTATTGGCACGCCGGAATACCTCACGAAGGCACAAACCGAGCTCAAGACGTTTCTGGTCGATTCGATGGGCGGCGTGCATCTGTGGGACTCCTATTGGCAAGGCCAGGTCTCCACGATGATTCACGATGCCGGCAGGATGGCGCTGGAATGTGCCGCGGGTCTGGAGGATCTCGTTCGCGAGCGCCAGAATGATGGCGAGGGGACTCGACCGGCGCCCCCCCGCGATGTGCCGCGCGGGTGAGACATGGGCATCCACACGATCCCCGATGACGCCGGCACTGGGCCCGGTCGCCGGGTCTCGTCGGTAGCGCGTCTGCGAGAGTTGCCGGCCGTCTTCTCTCTTTCTGAGCTCTGCCGTCTGCACGAGATGCCCGTCGAAGTCGCCAAGGTCTGGGTGAAGCGCATGGCCCGTAGTGGGCTGATTCAGTTCGTCGGCCCGCGCGCTGCGATGTACTTCAACCTGCTGCGCTTCCCGAATTCACCGCAGGACAACCTGCTTGAAGCCGTGGGCAGAGTGTATCCAGACGCCGTTGTCTTGGGGGCGCACGTGCTCCACGCATATGGCTGGGTTACCCAGATTCCGCAGATTGTGGATGTGGCCGTGACACCCCGTCGCAGCATGATGGCCATCAATGGAGTTCACCTGTGTCCACGGCCGCGCAGTTGGTACCGCGAGCAGCAAGATGCCGGCGCAATCCTGCGCTACGGCGAGTCACCATTCGCTTTGGACTCACTAACGCCCATGGCTGCCCTGCAGGATCTCCGGGCGCATGGAACAGGCGACATGTGGATTCCTGATCCTGACGACCTTTACATCCCAGAGAACGTAGAGGAGGGCGTGATCCGCCACGAGCCGGCTGGTCAGGTCGGGGGCTTGGATCAGGAGGCGTTTGATCGGTCGGGCTCTCCGCCGGATGGTACGCCCCCACAAGACAATGGATTCTTCACCGACGATGACTCAGCTTGACGGGGCGGTGCCCGCGGAGCTTTGGGGCAAGCTTTGTGTTTGTTAGTATGAAATAGACCTCTATTTCATACTGAAAGGACTGCGCCACTATGACCATCTTCGGCCCTGGCCACCTGGCTGCCCTCATCTGCTCCACCTGGATCGCCGCCAGCGCCTCCGCAGGCGAAAGCCGCTGTCCCTCCCACTATGCCAACGCACGCCCCCCAGCGATCATGGATGCGTCGGTGTCTGTTGGCGCAATGGAGCTGTGCTCCCAAGGATACGGCTTGGTCTACTCCTCCGAAGCGAAATCGCCGATCTTCGCCGCCGAGCTTCTATCGCCGGACCGCGTGCTCCGCGCCTACAAACGCCAGAACCGCGCCAATGACTTCAGACCCGATGAACGCGTCGCCCGGCGTGCACGAGCAACGCTGGAGGACTTCCGCGGATCTGGCTTCGACAGAGGTCACCTGGCCCCCTCCGCCGACATGGACTCACCCGAGGCTGATAGCGAGAGCTTTCTCTTGAGCAACATCGTCCCGCAGGATCCGCACTTGAACCGGAATTTGTGGGCTGCGATTGAGAAGGCGGTCCGCGCGATGGCGAAGCACCGACCAATTTACGTTGTGACCGGCGTCATCTGGGAGCCGCATAACTCGCCTACTGTGGGCCGGGGGCGCGTGCGCGTGCCGGCATATCTGTACAAGGCGGTCTACGACCCGTCGGCCGGCTCTGGAGCGGCCTACCTGGTGGCCAATGCGCCGCGCCAGGCCCACCGCGAGCTGAGCCTTGTCGAATTGAGGGAAGCTGCAGGTGTCGATCCTTTTCCCGGCGTCGGTGTGGTGGCCAAACTTCGGTTACCGCGCCCCCGTTATTGACGTGGCCAGCAAAGGCGCAGGTGTGCTGCGGGTTTCCGCCCCTGGAGTCCGGCCGTCCTTAGTCAACGCCTACCTGGCTGGGCGGCCCCAGCCGCCTTGATTACGTGGATAATTCCCGCGCCGGGCCGACCGTGGCCGGCCAACATTGACTAGGAGACTGGCGTGAGCAGTGCAGTTTTGAGTCCCTGCGAGAAGTACCGCTATCGGCTGGACCGAGAAGTGCAAACCTCTGGTGACGTGTTTGGCTTCTTCGGGGTGAATCCAAGTACGGCCGATGAGAAGCTCGACGATCAAACCGTGAAAAAAATGCGGGGGTTCACCCAGCGCAACGGCGGCCGGCGCTTCATCGTGGGCAATGTGTTTTCGCTGCGAGCCGCCGACGTCAGTGAGCTGTCGCGCGCGTCTGCGGTGTGTGGGCCAGACCATATGCGCCACCTTCAGAAAATCGTGGCGGAGGCTGATATCCTGGTGCCATGCTGGGGCAGCCGCGGCAAGATGCCACGCGCACTGTGGCCGCAACTCGAGGAAATGCTTGCCTTGCTGCGGGCCAGCGGCAAGCCGATCAAGCACCTGGGCCTGACCCAGTCAGGTGATCCTCGCCATCCCGTGATGCTGGGCTACGACACCCCACTGGTTCTATGGCGCTAACCCGCCAGCATGTCGGCAGCCGCCTGCTGGCCATCCAGGCTGATGTTGGCCGCGTGCATGGGGAATCCGGCGGGCAGTGGCGCTCGGACCGTGCGCACCACATCAGGCGTGCGCGCCACCAGGTCGTCGACCACCGTCTCTGCCCCGCTTCCGCCACGGACCCCATGCTCGGCTCCCAGGGTGAGCCAGTTCCGATGGAGGATTTTCCGCATGCCCAGTGCGCGCTCTTCGACCGCACGACGATGGCCATCTTTGCCATGAAGGGAGATGGATGGTTCGCCCCCGTGCCGATGCCTGCCTAAGCGGAGAGCACGTCGTACAGCGGGGCGTGAGCTCATACCCCCAATGGTTGAGCGGCCTCGCCGCCAGGCGTGCATCTAGCCTGGCCCGCTGGTACCGTTGAGCCAATTTTGCACCGACTGCACCGCTTCGCCGCTGAACACCATGGCCGACGAAAACCGCAGTAGCGTCCAACCCAGCGCCACCGCGCTGTTGTACTTCTCCAGGTCGCGCTTGTATCCCTGGGGGCGGACGTGGCGCCCGCCACTGTGGATGCCCCCTTCGATCTCAACTGCCAGTCGTCTGCCGCAGGGCAGGTCAGGCCACGCGAAGTCGAACCGAAAGGCTCTCTTGGGGTGAAACCGGAACTCTCGTTTCGGAGGAGGTATGCGCAAGGCGCGCAACTGCAAAGCGAACTGCTCTTCGCCTTGACTTGCCACACCGGGCCGCGGCCCCGCCTTGGCCGCCGCTGGCGCCGACTGGCCGGGCAGGATGCCTTTCGCTTGCAGTTGCCGAACAAAGGGATGGTCTCGGCCAAGAGCGGCCAGTTCACGGGGGGTCAACCTCACAGATCGCTCCAGGTCGACGAACCGAGCCATAAGCGATCAGCGCCCACATCAACATCGCCGGTGAATAGCCGTTGCTCATGTCCGCACCAAATGCAGCGGCGCTTGGTGCCGTCTACGAAGAATCGGTCGCCGAGGCTTTCGTCCTGATGCTGCGGGTCGAGCGCACAGCGCCCGAAGGCGACGTAGCGGGCCCAGAAAGATTCATCCTTGAGCAGGCCAGACGCGCCTCCGTGCCAGTAACCCACGGTCCGAGCGGGTCGGGTGGGCGCGCACAGCGCGCTAAGTTGCACGCCGCGGAAGTCGCAGCCGTCCTTTCCCGTAAAGCAGCCCATGACCGGGGTGGCAATGGCCAGCCCATACGCGCGGTGAAGCACGCTGCGCTGAGTCACGAGGAACAACTCCGGAGTGCCGGCGCTGCGCGTGATGGGCCCATCGCCCTGGACCGTATGGGCGTTCGCTGCCAGCCATTTGTACAGCTGGGGCGAAAATGCTCGACCAGAGGCTGGATGGATCGTGTTCAGGGTGCCTTGCAGCGGGCCCGGCAGCCAATCTCCGATGAACTGCACTCGCATCTGAATCCTCCGATTTATAGAAATTAATAATACCGTTAGTTCATACCAATAGAACGAATCGTCGGCTTTGGGCCGCTCATGATCCGTCCCGTGCCGCCGCCCTCCTTTATCGGGTCGGGGAGCGTGGCTTGCTGCCAAACATCTCGTCGATGTGGTCCTTGGCTTCCTGAACGTTGTCGAAGCGACTGAGGCTGCCGCGAGTCGTCGCATGCCACTGTCCGCCGGCTTCGGCCGAACGAGAAGGATCACGGACGATCTCAATCCCGCGGTAGAGGCGATTTCCGTTGGCCAAGTGCTTGGCAACATGCTGTCTGCGTCTGCCGGGGCGGGCAGCCCGATTCGCTTGCGGAACAGGGGCGACCAGCGGCGGGTATTCTTCTTTTGCTTCATCGCCCCCCCGGATGAGTAGCAGGAGGTAAGAGCATTGCAGCAACTGGACCATGGTCGACCGACCGGACCGCCTGTAAATAGCGCGAGCGTCCTCCACGGCGCGCGCGAAACTGACCGATAGCAAGGTAGTCCGTTGATACTCGATTCCCCCCACGTCTTCCGACACAACAAAGTGGGCGGTGAGACCAGGGAGCGTCGCGAGCAACGACGCTGCCTTCCATTTGTCGGTGTAGGAATAGCGGGAGAGTTGCTGCTGGGCTTCCACCCATTGATTGATGTCGAAAGTTCGACCTTTGATGCTGATGCTGATGTCGTCGGTCAGGATGATGCAGGCGTCCCGTTCAGCGGTGCGTTCCCGCAATTCGCGCACCGGAATGCCATTGAGACCGAGGAACGCAGCGTAAGTGGAGGCTTTCATTTTGGGTTTCTTGAGAGTTGACCTGATCAGTCTACGGAGACAGGCCCTGAGGCGAAAACTTTGGGGGGAGACCCCTGATCGAGTGCCCGCCAGCTTCCTAGAGTGATTTCGGAAAGCCGAGAGAGAACTCTTCACCTAGTCGAAAGCCTGGGAACCGCTGGAAGCGTTGCGCGCCACCGCGAAGATACTCCGCGAATAATTCGAACGTGATCCAGTAACGCTGGAGTAGCTCGGCCGCCATGGCGCTCTTCGCCGTACCTCCGAAGAGGTCAACCACAAGTTGGCCAGGCAGCGTTAGGAACTCCACCAGAAACCGCGCGAGTGAAAGCGGCATCATCGCTCCGTGGACGGGCAATCCGAGTGCCGCTGCGTCGCGCCGGTACTGGCGCGTGTCTGCACACGCGTGGCCGATCGGCAGGACGTTCTTGGCGATTCGCCCCTCAGTCTCATTTGTGTAAGAGCTGGGCCGAAGCCGATAGGCGCCATCACCATACACGGCACTGCGGGGACACCCACCGGCGTCCTGCACCTGCCGCAGCCACTTCTTGTGGCGTTCCGAATGTGGCTGCAAGACGCGACGATTGTCGCTGAACACCTTCTCTGGGTCGTTGGTGAACCAGTAGACCGGTTCATAGCCCGTGTTCAATTGGACCCGGCGCTTGCTCGCATACTGTAGCGGGCCCGGCGGCTTGGACGCGTTGTGCCAGATCAAGGTGTCCATGAGGTACAACCCTAGGCGGTCCACCATTGCAAGCACAAGCCTCTCCTTCGCTACGGACCTGGCCGGGGATCCGACTAGGAAGCTGTCATTGGTCAAGTTGAGGCAGAGCGACCCACCGGCCGCAAGCTGCGAAACGAGAGGCTCTAGGGCAGAGCAGATGAAGTCGATGTACGCCTGCTCGGTCAGCGGGTTGCCATAGGCGCGGGGGCGTCTCAGCAAGAACGGCGGGCTAGTGATGACCAGGTGAATGGGCTGGCCAAGCTGAGGAAACGACTGCGTGCTGTCTCCCCAGATCGCGATGCCGAGGTCTGTTGAAAACGCCACGAGCCTCTTGCCCACAGGCGCTGCGGTCAGTCCATCCTTGTTCCGCTGGGCAAGACTCCAAACACCGCGCGCTCCCGGCTGACGCTCCAACAAACCGAGGTGCTTCATGGTCTGCTGTACCCACCTCACGGCGCGCTTGAACGGACTGTGTTGGCTTCCGGAAATTTCGACCGTCCTTTCGACTTCCCCGGCAGCGAGCCCCGCGCTACGGGCCACCGACTGGTAGAGCTTCGCGTTTGTGAGAGGCCGGTCGCCCTCAACTTGATATGCGTCGAGCACATGCTGGAACAGGTCGAGCTGCGCCGAGGAGGAATTCGCGGACGGTGGAGCGAGGGGGCGGACGGCGCTCATCGGGCTTCCTCGTGCAACCCGGCGCGCGAACGTTGAGCCAGTGCGGAGGTGCCTGCGAGGGCGAGTAGAGCATTCGCGCAGGAGGCAGGCGTGAAGTCCGCTAGATCCATCGCGGCCACTCGTTGCGCTGCGGATTCTAAGCAGGCCCGCCATAGCGCGCCCAGGTCAGCGTTTTCCGACGCCTGGATCGCAGGGGAAGGGGCGGGTAACTGCCGCGTCGGCCGCAAGGACAAGATAGCTGCCGCCAGCGCTTCGCCGTGCGACTGAAAATCGTCGAGTCTCATCGCGGGCGTTAGGCGGAGGCCCTTGTTGTGGATCTGCTCGAGAAGACTGTTTGCGAAGGCCACGTGCGTTTCGTCTTCAGGGACCGCACGCCCGGCCGCAAGCGCAGCGATAAAGACATCTTTGGCCGTGAGAGGCGATAGGGAACAAGAGGGTGCCAAGGTTGGGCTCCGAATGGTTATCGTGTACCAAAACCACGATACGCACCCGGGCATGCACGCGAAAACTTTGAGAAGAGAATGCGGTACGGCCGGCGTCGCCTATCCAGACCTTAATGTCTTAGGCCGCTCGCGGACGCGTTAAAAATGCGTTTTGGAAAGCCGTGCAAGTGGCCACTTGGCCAGGGGGGGCGACGATAATTGGCTCGTCCGCGTCGCCGGTGAAGAAGGCGTCAAAGGCTACGCCGCAGGCGGTGTATTCGCCCCCTGCAAGGGGCCCTTTGAGGTGCAGTGGGTCGGCCATATCTAGAATCCCGCAGCCGCGCCACAGGCTGCTTGCGAGGTAGAGGCCTCGTAGGGTGCCGCCGTGAGTTCCGCAACCAGCTCCAGTTCAGCAGCGGTCAGGGGCGCGTACAGCTCTATCATTTGCGCCATGAGCGCCGACAGTGCGATCAGAGACGCTTCATCGTGAGCCGCATGAGCGCTCTCGAGGAGGCGTGCGATCGCCTCCGTTTCGCTAATGCCCGCATCGCGGGCCATCTGCATGACCAGGTCGTGGGTGGCGTTCATGTCCGCTGACCTACGCCGGGATAGCGACGACGACGGTGTTGACCATGGTGCCTGAGGCTTTAAAGCTTCCCTCGGGCAGCGCTTCGATGAAGCCTCCGCGGTCTCGGACCAACTCTCGAAACGAGACAGTAAGACGGTTCTCTCGGAACGTCACGCCCGCACTCATGATTGCAATCAGCCGCCCGCCCGGCTTCAGGAACTTGTGGGCATGCATGACGTGGTGCACGTCCGCTTGCTTCATGAACGGGGGATTCATGATCACACGGTCATAGATGGGCTGGGCTTGGACAGTCAGGAAATCGATCTGCTGGACCGCAGCAAAGAAGCATGGAGCCTGCGACAGCACCGCGTAGTTTTCGTCCATAAGTTCGTAGCAATCGACCACGCCGCCGGCGCGGCAGCACCACCGTGCGAGTTCCCCCTGGCCCGCGCTGGGCTCTAGCACCCGCATACCCGGCACAATTTCGCCCAGTTCAAGCACCAGCTTCGCGACGGTGGGAGGGGTGGGAAAGTAGTTGAACTCGTCTTTCGGCACCGCGATTTCGCCCGTCAGGATGATCTGCTCGATCCTCGCAGCGGCATCGTCGTTAAAGATATGGGCGCGTGCCTTGCGGTTCCAAGCGCCCCCTGCGGCGCGCAGGACCTTGTCCGTCCGCTCGTAGAGCTTTCGGTCCAGCTGGCCGGCGAGACTGACGGCGTTGCCCTCCGCCCGTGCGTTGCTCAAGACTGCAAGTACGGATTGATCGATTTGCATGGTGTTTTCCTTTTCCATGTTGGCGTGAAGCCCGGGATGCCCGGGACTCGTTTGAATGTGATTTCAGTCTACGGACCCGGCCTTCACTGCCAAAATTTTCCGCGGCGTTTTCCAACGCTAATCGCGCAGTGATCTGCCGGCTATGCGTCACGCTGCCCGGCGCTGGGCGATATGTTCCTCGTGCGAAAAATTGGCTTCGATGATCGCTTTGGCAACTGGTGGGCATACGCTATTGCCGCACATGCGAACTTGAGCGGTCTTGCTGAGCGGGATGCGGGGGATATCGCGTGGATCGCCTGGTACTTGGTGCCCGTTGACGAATAGCATTTTGGGATCCGGAATTTCGTGGATGACGTAGTCCCGGGGAAATCCCTGGGCGAGATATAGCTCCCGCGGGGCCAGCATGCGAAGCGTGATATCCACTAGCACCCAACCGCCCACGATGATCAGGTCTGCCTTCGTGGGGAAGTGCTCCGGCAAGTACTTATGGAAGAACCGAGCGCACGCCTTTGCCTTCGCGAGCATGTGGGCGGGCACGGTGTCCAGGCGAACTTGAACAGTTTCCACAAGGCCCACGCGATCTTTGGTGGTCAGGGTATGGATCGGTTCGTTGGCAGCCGACCATTGACCTCCCTCGCCGTAGTACTTGATCAGGTGCGCGGAAACTAGGCGTTGTTGCGATCCGGAGCCCATTAGGGTTGAAGCGGGCGCGTCCACAGCACGGCCATCGCCTTCGTAAAAGCCACCATTTGCCTGCTCAAGGCATGCGGCAACGATGACCTGCTCGCCGCGGTTGGCCCCAGTAATCGTGGGAAGGGGGGCGGCAGGGGATACACCCGGCCGGTTGCCATGATGCGTCAGGTGGGTCAGATGAGCTGCGACCATTGATTGCTTGTTCGCCGTAGCCGAAGCAACGCGAGGCATTTGCGCCCCGTGAGCGACGTGGGCATGCCGCCGGCGTTCTCCATACTCGATCGCGACTAGGTGGGCATTGGACAGCGCATGGTGCGTGCCGCCGGCGGAAATGGTTGAGATGGGGTCAAGTACGCTATCGCCCTGGAGGTGGGCTTCCTGTGTTCCGCGTAAAGGAGCCATCACCGGTGCAACTAGGGCACGGTGGTTCTCCGCTGTGAGTGTGCCCAGTGGCTGCGTGGCGCGCACGGGTTTGCCGGCGTATTCGGGGCCGCCCTGACCGGCGATGAACGGAGTCAACGCAATGTTGTCTGCCGCCGCGTCGCTGGTCGTCTGAGGGACGATGAAGGGATTCGAATTCGCCAACACGTGTCGCCATGTACCTTTAGCGACGCGTCGCAGCGTGTTCGCCACCAGCTGCCGTTCGCGGTGGAAGATGGAGTTAGCGGGGAGACTGAAATTAATGATCTCTGCAGCAGTGCGCCATGGGAGTAGTTGGCCCTGTTTGACGGCCATTGAGTCGGGGGCGGCGTTCGTTGCGTCCGGCCAGATGATCGGGCGTCCATCGCGCCGCGCCACCAGGAAGAAGCGTTTGCGAATGGTGGGCGTGTCGAGGTCGCTGGCACGCAGCTCTCGCCATTCGACCGTGTACCCGTGCCCGCGCAGCTGACGCACAAAGCTCTGGAACGTCTTTCCTTTCTTCTTGGGGTCCGGGTACCACTTGCCGTCCTCCTTCAGCATGAGGGGCCCCCAAGCCGAGAACTCTTCCACGTTTTCGGTGACGATTGCCCGGGGCTTGCACATCGCCGCCCAGCGCAGGGCCACCCAAGCGAGGCCACGGATATGCTTCTCAACCGGCGTTCCTCCCTTGGCCTTGCTGAAATGCTTGCAGTCAGGACTCAACCACACAAGGCCCACCGGTCGATTGCCGGTGACCTTGATCGGATCCACGGTCCAGACCGACTCACACAGGTGCAACGTATGGGGATGGTTAAGGGCATGCATCGCAAGCGCCTCGGGATCATGGTTCACAGCGATATCTACGGGGCGACCGAAGGCTTGCTCCAGCCCTTCACTCGTGCCGCCCCCGCCGGCGAAGTTGTCGATGATGAGTTCGTCGCCGAGGTCGAGCGACAGGTTGCGAGAATCCGTTTGACGGTCGTCGCCCTTCGAGCGAGTCGGGCGGTAGTTCCCGCGGGCACGCCGCGTATGGCGTGATTCGGTGGAGGGCAGCGGCACCGACGCGCGGAAGGCATTCAGAAGGCCTTGAGGGCCCTGAGCCAGGCTTGCATTTGCCATGCACTTCATGCTCGGCCCCCCTGTGCGAGGGAGGGTCGTTCCAGACGCGCTGCGCGGGAAACGTGAATGATTTGAGAGTAGGGCGGGGGCACTGTTGATCTCCAAAGTGGAATTGGTTGTGATCAGCCTATCGAAGACCCTACATGCGCGAAAACTTTGCGGCGAAGCACGCTACATCGCAACGTCGAGGAGCGTTTCGAGATCCAGTTCTGTCTCGGGCACTTCCTTTCTCTCTGGCGGCGGGCACAGTTGAAGCATCGCCTGCGAAAAGGTGCGTAGGGTGCCGTTCGTCGCTTGCAGCACAATCTCACGCCCCACCAGGTGGGGCAGCCCAATTCGTGCGACGGCTTTGGCGGTGATGCCTGCCCAGTCATCACCGGGCAAGACGCGGTACCAGATGTCGTCTTCGATGGCGTCGATCACATAGAACTGCGCCAGCGCGAGCGCCGACGCTGGGTTCATGCGGTAGCGCCGTGTCACGGCCGCGAAGCCGCGGATGCGGCGGGCTGAACAGCTTCGAATGCGGCGATTTCGTCAGAGCTGACGGTGACGGTGCGCTTCGTCCCCGGTACTGGAATAATCCAACGGCCCTTACGTGAACCCTTCGTCGCCTCTCGGAATTCGTAGCCTGTGAACTTCAGTGACGAAGAGGTGGAGCCTGCCTTTTTCACGATTTCTCCGATGGAGAAGTAAAACTGTGCGCTTAATCCTCCGGTGATCGAACTCGCGAGTTTGGCGCGGGCCGCCGCGCCGCCGGGAAAGCGTTCATGAATGGCTTCATTAGCCGGCCCGGGATCCAAGAACCACAGTTCAGAATCCGGGGGGACCCGAGCACCTTCAGCCGATGGGGCGCGGTCGGTATTGATGCATAGCTTTCGCATGAATTGGTCTCCTTAAAGGCGGCCCAAGGGCCATGTCGATCCGCTGGCGCTACTACTTCATGCCACCGTGGGCTGCGACGAGCTCAGTCAGCATTTGATTGAATTCGCCGCTCATCAGGGCGAAGTCCGAGAGGAAGCGCTCCTCCTCGTCCTTGGAGGGGCCTGAGTCCTCCTTGAGCACGTCGAGCGGCGCGATCGATTTCAAGGTGAAGTTTTCGGTCAGCACGAACGAGATACGGTTGGACCAGGTCATTGCCAGCCGCGTACATTGTTTGCCGGCCGAGATATGGCGACGTGCGTCGTCGGCGTCGATCGAGTGTTTGACGTAGCGGATGGCGGCGCGGCTTTCACCGGACGCACGCAACTCGGTGTCCTGGTCGATAGAGAAGTTGGGCGGAGCTTCGTCTTCTGCCAGCCAACCGGTCATTGCCGCGGCCGGCGACTGCGCCACGTACAGGTTCTCAATCTGAAAGGGGTCGAGAGACTTGGCCAGGAAGCCAATTACTTCGTCAGCCTTGGATGATGTTGCTGTGTCGATGGCCATCCAGCGGTTCTTCAGGTCGATCCACACCTGGGTATCGCGGTGAACGACGAAGGCCTTGGGTAAGAGCTCGTCGTGCACGCGGTCTGTGACCTCTTTGCGCTGCTTTTTCCCGGGGCGGTAGCCCTGCTTTTCCTCGATTTCGTCGAGCCGCTCTGCGGCAACTTGCTTCACCACCGAGGAGGGAAGCAGCCGCTTCTGAACGCGCAAGGCGAACAGGCACTGGTCGCCCCCGTTGATCACGCAGATCTCGCCGCCTTTACGCGGGGGAACCCAGCCGCACTGCTGCATCTCGAGACCGCCAGTTTGGTGAGCGTTCCGGCTAAGGGATTCCCGCAGCTGTTCTCCCGTGACGGACCATTCGGGAAGCAGGCGGTAGAGAGTGAGGTTCTTGAACATGTCTTTGGGCTTTGATCGATTCGGCGACTGGGGTCAGGCTGCGACGCGCTGTTCCGAGCGCGCCGATGCGATGGCGCTGAGGTGACGCGTAGACAGCGGGCGGGGAGAGGCTGCGGATGCGCTCGCCCGGGGGCGCCGCTCTTGGCCAGCCAGGTTGTCCGATTCGACGGCTTCGACGCGGCCATTGACCCAACGAACCACCAGGCTTTCCTGGTTGAAGTGCCATACGGTATTGACGGCCTTGGGCATTGCGGTTCTCCAGTGTGGTAAAAGTTTTAGCATTAGGTATGAATCAGTATAATGATTCATACTAACAAATAAAAACTTTAACGGAGGCCCTCTTGAACCTGGGGCACTTTTTTCAACCCGCCCACGGCATGCAGGCGGTAAGACGTGCCAGAACAAAACTGGCGCTTTCTTGCCTCGTCGTGATGGGGGCACTGCTCGCGACGCCGGCGGACGGGCAGACAGTCGAACTGGAGATTGTTTCTCGTTCGAACGATGCTTCGGCGCCCAAGCCGATTGCGCGTCAGCAACCGACTGACGGGCGTCTGCGCGAGGTCACGCGATTTGGGGCGCCTATGGGACCAGCTGAGCGGGAGGATTTTGTTCGCGAGGCGCAAGCGCTGCTGCGCGGCGCCCTTGCCAGCTATGCGTTGAAAGAGAGTTCGCCGCTGCAGGCACAGGTCTTTGACATCGAGCACCCGCTGCTCGGGCGCGCGCTCAGCACCAGCACCGGCCGCCCCCTCTCGAACTTCTCGAATTACTTCATGGCCATGCAGTTCTATCCCCAGGTGGAGGTGAACAAGGTCCGCATGCCTTTTTGCTTCATCCTCTTCAACGGAAGCCGCGCGGGCAGTCTGAGCAGTTCCTTATTCGAAAATCGGGAAGACTGGCTTGCATATGCTGTCATGCACGAGTCCGGACACTGCTTCCTTGCGCACCAGCGATATCTGGGTCGCATGGGACCGATGAATGGCCGCGACGAAGAGGCATTCGCCGATATGTTTGCGATGGCGTACGCGCTCGCCAGCGGCAATACCCGGGCAGCCAAAGCAATCCTGAAGCTGCAGGATGCGCTGACGCCGACCACGGCCGACAACGACCACTACGAGCCAGCCTCACGAGCCGCATTCCTGCAGCGGTGGCTTGAAGCGCCCCCGAAGCCCCACGACATTTACGACCTTTTCACCGTGACAGCATCCGCGTTCGACGCCGTCAAGCCACGCTGATCCATTCCGTCTCACCTTGGAGCTACCCGATGTCTGCTACCCAAACCAATCAGCAATCGAACGCCGGCGGTGCGGTCAGTGAAGGGGCGGCTGCCCCCCACGAGTTGACCTCGGTCAGCGAGCCGTTGTTGCCGTACGGGCAGGCCTTCTGCCATTTCACCCAGACTGCCCCGGAGGAGGTGGATTGGAAGCCTGAGGCCATAAGCCTGGTCGGCCTATGGATGAAAGCAGTGCATGATTTGCAGGTGAGCGATTCAGGGTGGGCATTGGTCACCGCATTCGTTCGCCTGGACACGATTCGTGCCACGGGCGCGACTCAGGGGCTCCTGCCCGCCGATGTCGCTGCGCGCATGGATGCTCGGGCAAAGGATTGCTTTCAGCACCAGGGCAAGCGCCTGGTGGCTGACGAATCGTCGAGCACTCTCTCGATCGAAGGCAGCGTGAGCGTGGGCGTGGGCGGCAGTGGCAGCCTGCGAACGCGCGGCGCCACGGTCCACTAAGCGACGGTGCTGATGATGACGCCAATTTCTCTGGGCGCAATGGTTCTGGCGGGCCTGGGGGCGGGGGAGGCCGTTCTCCGCCTTCGCCAGCGCATGCCGACGATCATGGATGGCAACGTATACCCAGGCGCCACGCTGCAGGCTCTGCTCTCTGGAGGCGTCCGAGCGGTGTGTGGGGGCGCCGCAACGAGGGCGAGCGTCTTGGCCATTTGGGGGGCTTGCGCCATCGCGCCTCTGGCACCGGGCGGTGCCGTGGCTCTTGCCTGCTTTCTGACCTTGCTGCTCGCCGGCGCTCTTGTAGATTTCGACGCCCAGATCCTACCGGACGAGGTAACCGGTTCCCTGGTGTGGGGTGGGATGATTGTGCACATGGCGGGTGCCGCTCCTTGGGGCGGCTCCATCGAGGGCGCCACGCTTGGCGTCGTGGTGGCCTACGGTGCCGTGTGGTTGATCAGCGCCGGATACTGCGTAAGCAGGGGGATGGCCGCGATCGGGCACGGAGACCTGAAGCTCCTGGCCGGTCTGGGAGCCTGGCTGGGCGCTGGTGCTTTGCCTGCCATCCTGCTTATCTCCTGCTCGGTACAGGTCGTGGCGCAACTAATCATGCGCCGGCGCGGTGTGATGGCCTTTGGGCCAGCTCTCGCAGCGGCGGGTGGCCTTCTGGCCATCTTGAAGGCTGCGGGTGTTGCGGTCCCTATGCTGCTCGTGCAATGAGAGCCATTGCCTGGATTTTCGGCGGCGTCATTGCGGCCCTCTGTGGTGGCGGTGCGGCACTCCTTGTGTACTCCGTGGCCTCTGAGCGCCCCCGTGACTTTCGCAATGAAGAGCCCACGTTTCAGGGCCCTTCCGATGAACAAGTCCGGCACATGGACCCCAACGCCGGCTTGATCGGCACGCCATTGGCGCCCCTGCTACCGAGTGAGCTGCTGCCACTCGATGATATTGCTGCCGAGGCCACACAAGCGTTACCCGCGGCTCCTGCCGAAAGTTGGCTCATATCCGGCGCTTTTGGGGAGGGCCCGGCCGCGGAGCAGCTGGCGAGGGCTCTACTCGCCAAAGGCGCCCCGAACGACGTCATCGCTATCGTTCGTCGTACCAGCGGCCAGGGTCGCGTGGACTGGCGGGTGGAGGTGGGCCCCCTTACCGCCGAGCAAGCCGTCGAATTGCAGTCGTTGCTTCAGGCGCAGGGACTCGAATTCGGCGTGGAGTAGTTTGCCGGCAGATGCGGAGCCGGTGCCCGAAGGCCCGTCCCAGTCTACTTGGTCGACACCGCGACAGCTGTGAGCCAAACAAGCTGACTAGCATGAACTCGTCATTCCGGCCGCGAGTTCGAATCCATGCGGAGGCCGGGGTTTGGCCAGTTTGACGTCTGCCCGTGGGCCAAGTTGCTGTACGCGTTTCTCGGCGTTATACAGAGTATCCAACCCCACGCCGGTCCTTCCATAGCTTCCTCTGGTCAAACATGCACTCAATTTTCGCCGCGGGCGATGTTCTCTTCTCTTCTCGTTGTAGTCGAAATAGCCGGCTCATCAGGTTTGGTACGTTGAGTCCTTTCAGCCACGCTGCCGTAATCCTCGACGAATCTGGTTTGGTGCTGGAGGCTGTGCCCCCGGAAAAAAGTGGGACGGAATCAGATTCGTCGAACCAGAGCTTTGGCGTTCGGACGCAAACCTTGGATGAGTTCCTGGCACTTCACGACGAGGTGTGGCTGTTCCGTCGACCGATTGGCTTGACGCCAGAGGAAGCGATTCGCCTCAAGCAGGCAGGACTGGCCTTTAAAGGTCAGGAATACGACTTACCCAGCGCTGTCGCTTCTGGCCTCACGCGGATCGGCCTCGTTTCGCTCACGATCCCTGCGGCGTCGCTCATCTGGAAGCTCACCGAGTTTGGCCCCCAGCCCGGCCTCATAGCTATTGGGGCAGCCCTCGTTCTGCCTGCGCTGCTTCTACGTGTTGCAAGCACGCGCTCGTGGTCTCATGCCGCTGCCCGCGCGCTTCGCCTCCCGAACCGGTGGAGGAATAAGTCGCAGGGGCAGTTCTGTTCGCGTCTTGTGTGCGATGTGTACGAGGCATTTGGCGAGCCCCTTGCTACCTACGGCAGGGAGCCCCGGCCTAAAGACGTCGGTAGGGCACTGAAGTCCAAGGGATTCGTTGCAACTCGGCTGGAACCAGCAAGCCGGCGCTAGACGCCGCGGCAATGCCTCAAGGTTTGGCAGCGTCGGTCGAGCGCTTGGCAGCCGGTATGAAGTGGCGTGGCGCAGTGAGTTGCATCCTGCTGGTCAAGCCGGCCCGGTCACCGCTTCCCCCCGGGCCGAGCCACGCGCCCACCACCATGTCATCAGGCCGGCCGCCAGCACCACCGGCAGCATAGCCGCGTTCAACGCTTCCCATCCAAAGGCGTCCAACGCCGGCCCGGCCGCCAGCGTGGCCAGCGCTGTAGCGGCATACCGCAGCATCTCAGCCGCGCCTTGTGCGCGCGCGCGTTCCGACGGGCGGTAGGACTGCGCTAGCAGTGTGGTGCCGCCGACGAACATGAAATTCCAGCCCACCCCCAGGCAGAACAGCGCGGCATAGAACGCGGGCAGTGACGGCGAGGCCATCGAGATCAGCGAGCAGGCGACGTTCAGCAGCATGCCGGCGCCCAGGACCCGCGGTAGACCGAAGCGCTGGATCAGCGTTCCAGCAAAGAAGGCCGGCGCGTACATGCCGACCAGGTGCCACTGCATGATGTTGGCGCCGTCACCGATGCTGTGGCTGCATGCCACCGCGGCCAGCGGCGCGGCGGTCATGATGAACATCATCGAAACCGACCCGACCACGTTGTTGGCCAGCGCGGCGACGAACACTGGCTGGCTCGCAACCTCGCGCAGCGGCCGCGCTGGCAGGCCGGCCTGGATCTCGCCGGCCGCGGCGGGCGCTTCGGCGTCGCGATAGCCGCCCCACAGCAGCGCGGCCGACAGCAGCGCCAGCAAGGTCACCATCAGATAGGCGCCGGCGAAGGTGACCGGTGCGAACAGGTCACGACTCCACGCGGCCAGTGCGGGGCCGGCGATCGCGGCGATGACACCGCCGGCCATCACCACCGAGATCGCGCGGCTCTTGGCGGCGGGCGGGACCGCGTCTGCCGCCGCGAGCCGGTAATACTGGGCAAAGGCCTGGAACACGCCGACCAGCGCGGTGCCAGCGCAGAACACCCAGAAATCGGCATGAAACACGGCCCATACCGAAAGGCCGCCGCCCGCCGCGCCGGCCAGTGCGCCCAGCGCAAATCCCCTGCGCCGGCCGATGCGCTGCATCAGCAACGAGGCGAACCAGGTAACGAGCGCGCCCGCTACCGTGATCAGTGCGAATGGTAGGGTGGACAACGCCTTGTTGGGCGCGAGCATGTGACCGGTCAGCGCCGTCAGAGTCAGGTCGATAGAAATGGCGGCGACAAATAGGCCCTGGCAGACGGCCAAGATACGTGCATTGCGACGGCCGGTAGTGTTGGAGGCTGAAGGCGGCATGGCGGGAACGATGGGGATGACCGAGATGGGGAGGGCGGCGCGGCAGGCGCGGCCGGGTGGGACTGCACGGGTTTGACAGGCCTCACTTTATCGACACACACTGTGGCGTAAATGACATAATTCCCTTAAAAATCGCCATGTCCTACGACGTCATCTTCCTGCTGGTGCCGGACTTCCAATTGCTCGACATGTCTGGCCCTGCAGCGGTGTTCCAGACTGCCGGCAAGCAGGCACGGACTACCGCCGGTCCGGCCTATGCGGTTCACGTCGTGTCCGAGCTCGGCGGCCCGGTCCGCAGTTCTTGTGGGGTCGAAGTCTTAACTCGGCGTTGGAGCGACGCGCCCGCCGGCACGTTGGTGGTGCCGGGCGGCGAGGGCGCGCGGGCGGCGGCCGTCACACCGGCCATGCGGACATATTTGCACGGTCATCGCCAAGCCGGCCGGCGCGTGGCCAGCGTCTGCACCGGCGCATTTGTGCTGGCGGCCGCTGGCCTGCTGGACGGCCTGCGCGCCACCACCCACTGGCGCCATGCCGTCCAGCTCGCGCGCACCTATCCGGACGTGCAGGTCGACGCGGACCGGATCCATTTGCGGGATGGCGACACTTGGACCTCGGCCGGCATCACCGCCGGCATCGACCTCGCGCTGGCTATGGTCGAATGCGACCTGGGCGCGGACGTGGCGGGCGCCACAGCTCGTGAGATGGTGGTCTATCACCGCCGATCGGGCGGCCAGTCGCAGTTCTCGGCGCTGCAGGACCTGGCTCCCGACAGCGAACGCATCCGTGCGGTTCTGGAGCACATCCGGGGAAATCTTGGCGCGGCGCTGACAGTCGAGCATTTGGCCGACGTGGCCTGTGTCAGCCCGCGTCAGTTCTTGCGCAGCTTCAAGGCCGAGACCGGCGAAACGCCAGCCAAGGCGGTTGAACGCATTCGGGCTGAAGCTGCGCGCGCGCATCTCGAGGCAGGGGCCGACAGCATCGACAGCGTGGCGCGGCGTGCTGGCTTTACCGACAGCGAACGCATGCGGCGGACGTTCCTGCGCGTCTATGGCCAGCCGCCTCAGGCGCTGCGGCGTATGGCTAGGCAAGGTCGGGTCTGAGCTGCAACGTCCATTGAACTGCATTGGGCAACCGGGGGGGCGCGGCGCGCGGCCCGACATTGACACGAGCATCGCGCAAAGCGTGCGCGGTCTGCGCAGATTCTGACGCTGTTGATTTCGACTGCGCAGGCGGTACAACTTGGCTATGCGGCTGGTTTCGCCGGAGATCTGTTGGTGGCCGCGAGCAACTGGCCCGCTTCTAAACCGCGCGGCGCGTTGTTCGCGACCTTACGGAAGAGCGCGACGGGACAATCCACAGTTTCCCTTGTGGGGCGATAGAAAAAGGCCGCATGCGGCCTTGGGTGCTTCTATAGCGAATGGCCAGTCCCGGCCTTGAGTTCGCTTTTGGCTATTAGATCAGGATGGAGTCGGCCGGTTGATGGGCGCGCATCGTATCGCGGCGGCGCTTCCGGGGGAGCGGGACCAGCGATTCCAGTTTCATATTGTTGTAGAAGCCCGGTCCCTGCTTCTGAAGGGTGAACGCGGCGGTAAACTTGACCGCCTCCGCACCCGGGACGCCAGCCAACAGATCGGGCAAGTCTAACGTCGCCTGGGGGTAGGCCCACCCCTCGATCCGGCAAGTGATGGTGCCCTTCTCCACCCCCAGTTCAGCCGTGAAATGCTGACTGTCCTTCGGATAAACGGCGTAGAGGCCCCCGAACCGTTCGCGTGCGCCGTGCGTCCGCAAGCGTTTGTTGATGATGCGCATCGCCGTATTGCCCTTGAAGAGCGACTTCGGATTGGTCTTATAGACAACACCCGGGTGAATTTCCCGGAACACCGAGACGATCGTTTTCTGCAATTCCACCTTGGTCGCATCAGCAATTTCCGGAAGCGTATAGGCCGGGAGCGCTTTCATGCCGACAACGAACTGCACGCTTTCAAGATAGCGCGGGATGGCCTTCCGTTTGATGGCTTTGCGATACAGGGCCTCACTCTTGTATCCGAACAAGGCGGCAGTCAGTTCCTGGAAGTCTTCCTTGTTGAAGCGCATGCGTTGGCCGCGCTTTTCCCAGGCTGCGGCGGTTTCGTGATAGGCAATGCTTGCGATGCGTTGAATGGTTACGTGTGCATTGGTCATGGAGGTGATTCCCTGTTTCCCAGTGGGAGTTAAGCCACACAAGGCGAAAGAACGCCAAGCGCTGAGCTTTCGTTGGATGAAAAAGCTCAGAGGCTGTGTATTTACGAAATGGAATACCGCGCCAGATTCATGGACTGAATGCAATCCATGCTTGGACAGTGCGCGGTTCGTTCGCCTGGGAAGTCGTCACCTCATCAGCGCGGCGCCCGTTGGGGTATGGGCCGGCATCAAGGGTCAGGGTGCTACTACGGTACTAGGCATCAAACATCAAAGCTACGTCTGCGGGTGTTTCAACACCGACAGCGAACGAGCAAAGATCATACCGACTCGAAGTTGCCAAAGCAAGGCGCGCCACAGCGTCGCCGGAGCGTGTGCCGCCGCCTGTCTTGGGCGAAAGGACTCGAGCGGTTCGTGGGCCAGCGGCTCCCTTGATCAACGGCACGCGCGATGCAGCGGGTGCGCGTCGCCGCCGGCCTTCGCCTAGTGGCTGGAGGCCTGGCTGCGCGCGCGCGAGCATGCTGGCCATCTGGATTGCATGTTCCATTGCCCCGCTGGCGCCGATGAGCGCTGTGGCTTTCGCCTTCTATCTGACCATGTTGGCAGCGGGAGCGCTAGTCGACGCTCATGCCAGGGTCCTCCCCGACGAAATTACTGGCTCACCCGTATGGGGAGGGCTGATCGCACATTGGGCCGGCATCGTGCCCTGGGGCGGCTCCATTGAAACCGCCGTGGTCGGCGTGGTGGTGGGATACGGAGCGGTGTGGCTGGTTGCCGCCGGCTACTGCGGCTGCCGGCGTATGGCGGCCATCGGCCACGGGGATCTCAAGATGACCGCGGGCCTGTCGGCATGGCTAGTTGTCGGCGAGTTGGCCGCCGTCATATTGGGCTCGTGCGTGTTGCAGGTATTCGCGCAGCTGGTTATGCGTCGACGTGGTGTCATGGCATTTGGACCTGCGCTGGCGGTGACCGGTGCCATTCTGGCCATCTTGAAGCTGGCCGGCATTGAACTACTCTTGTTGCGGTTGCCATGAGATCTCTAGCCTGGATCCTGGCTTTCGCAATTGCGGCGGCCGGCGGCGGCGCCGCTGCACTGGTGGTGTATTCCCTGGCCACTGAGCGCCCCCGCGACCTGCGGACAACAGACCGCAATTCCCTTGGCCCCTCCGACGATCAAGTCCGGCACCTCGATCCTAACGCGGGCCTGGTTGGTGGACCGTTTCCCCCAATTCAGCCGAACGAGCTGCGACCACTCGATGCCGATTCGGGGGCGGGGGATTCCGAGCGCGGACAGCCGCCAGCGCCGGCGGAACGCTGGCTCACGTCCGCTGCTTATGGGGATGGCCACGCAGCCGAACGGTTGGCCAAGGCTCTTCTTGCTAAGGGTGCCCCCAATGACCGCATCGCTATCGTTCGGCGCGCCGATGGAAACTACGCGGACTGGAGGGTCGAGGTTGGACCGTTGACATCCAGCCAGGCTGCGCT